>NZ_JBFRCU010000032.1:0-68120 GCF_052113205.1 Inquilinus sp. YAF38
GTTCACCAACAACGAAGCCGAGCGCGATGCCCGGATGATGAAACTCCGACAGAAAATCTCCGGCGGGTTCCGCACATCTCAAGGCGCAGACAACTTCGCCACGCTCCGCACCCTCATCGGCACCGCTCGAAAGCGCGGATGGAACCTGCTCGAAACACTGTCATCCTGCCCAACACAACTCATCCATAACCTCAACTCCGCCTAATCACGCCTGCACCTGGGCAGTTACGCGCAGCGAAGCAATCCATCGGGCCGCAAGGGCGGAGGCATGGATTGCTTCGTCGGCTTCGCCTCCTCGCAATGACGGTAAGGAATAGGCGTTGTGAAAAGGGCCCGCACGCGGCAGATGCAAATAGAGTGCGCCACGCCCCTTCGGGGTTCGCCATGACGGTTCAGCATTTTCAGCCGTTGGAATTACGCCAGACGGACGGCGTAGCGCCGGTGGAGCAGCCCGGCGAGGAAGGCGAAGGCGGCGACGGCGGTAAGGTACAGCCCGGGCGATGCCGGGTCGCCGGTGGCCGACAGCAGCCAGGTGGTGATCAACGCCGAAAGCCCGGCGAAGATCGCGGCGGCGATGTTGTAGGCCAGGGCGACGCCGCTGAATCGGACCTCGGTCGGGAACAGGTCGGTCAGAAGGGCGCCGAAGGTACCGTTGGCGAAGGCGCCGACCAGACCGATCGCGGCCAGCAGCAGGACGATGTCGACGCTGTGTCCGATCATCGCCTGATAGGCGGGATAAGCGCCGAGCGCGATCGCGGCGGCGCCGATGCGGTGCAGGTAGCGCCGCGGCACCGCGTCGCCGGCCCAGCCGATGGCGAGGATGGCGACCGAGAGCAGGCCGACCGCGACGTTCACCGCGAAGGAGGCGCTCACCGGATCATAGCCCGCGACCTTGGTCAGGTAGGGCGTCAGTGCCACCATCACCAGACCGTTATAGGCCTGGACCAGGGCGGCCACACCGATTCCGACCAGGAGTGGCCCGGGGAAGCGGCGGACAATCTCCAGCGCCGGCAAGCGGGCCGGCCGCTGCCGCATGCTGCGAAAGGCCGGCGTCTCCTCCAGCGCCCGGCGTAGCACGACGCTGATGGCGCCGAGCACGCCGCCGACGGCGAAGGCGATGCGCCAGCCGTAATCCTCCATCGCCGTCGGGGCCAGCACCCCGTGCAGCAGCGCGCTGATCGAGGTGCCGAGGAAGACGCCGGTGTTGGCGCAGAAGATGACGATGCCGCAGGCCAGCCCGGCCCGGCGCGGCGCGGTTTCGACCACATAGGTCAGGGCACCGGGCATCTCGCCGCCGACGCAGAGCCCCTGGATGAAGCGCAACGCGGTGAAGATCAGCGGCGCCGCAAGGCCGATCGCGGCGTAGCTGGGCACCACCGCCATGGCGAGGGTGACGCCGGTCATGATCAGCAGCGACGCCATGAACGACCGCCGCCGGCCGGCGCGGTCGCCGATATGGCTGAACACCAGCCCGCCGAGGGGGCGGGACAGATAGCCGATGGCGAAGACGGCGAAGGCGCTGATCAGCGAGACCATCGGGTCGTCCGAGGGAAAGAAGGTCGCGGCGATGTACTGGGCGAAGATGCCGTAGATGATGAAGTCGTAGAATTCGAGGCCGGCGCCGAGGCTGGCCAGGACCACCACCCGCCAGTTGATCGTGCCCGCCTGCGGTGGTGTCGTGGCCCGCCCCCGCAAATCCGATTGCAGCGTCATCTGCCCCTCCCTGGTGTTGGTTGCCGCGCCGGCGGATCAGGCCGACGGCCTGGCCTGACCGATGGCGGCGATCACCGCCTCCGGATCGCCGGCCAGATTGGCCAGGATCAGCACCAGCCGGGCGTTCAGCGCCGCGCTGGCGGCGAAATCCAGCCCGTCATGCGCCTGCAGCAGCGCGGCGTAGATGTCGTCGCCGCGGCCCGTCAGACGGTCGCGACCGAGATCATGGTCGGTCATGAGCCTCCTCCCCTCGCCCGCGCCAGCGCTGCTCGAATTTCCGCCGTCGAGGCGCCGGTCAGCCGGGCGGCGACATGCTGGTCCGGCCGGATCAGGTACAGGGCTTCGCCGTAGCGGGCGGCGGCGAAGCCATGCGGATCGCGATCGGCACCGACCCGCACTACCGGCAGGCCCGTGCCCTGCGGCACCGCGACACCGCCGACCGCCAGCAGGCTGAAGCCGCCGCCGAGTTGGTTGAGAAGGAAGGCCTCGCCGTCCAGCTGCGCGTCCAGGCATACCGCGCCTGGCGCCAGCAGCCCTTCGGCACCTTCGGCCGGCGTCTGCAGCGACAGCCCGTTCAGCGCACAGGGCAGCGACAGCCGCCCGGAATTGACCAGCCGGCGGGCGAAGGCGTGGTCGGCGGCGAGGTCCAGCACCGCCGCGCGGAACACCCGCTCGATCTCGCTCTTCGGCGTCATGAAGCGGGTGGCGCGCGCCGAGTTCAGGATGTTCTCGTCCGCCGCCCGCACCCGTTCCTCATCATAGCTGGCCAGCAGCGCCGGCGGCGCCTCTCCCCGCAGCACCAGGGCCAGCTTCCAGGCCAGGTTGTCGGCATCCTGGATGCCGCCATTGCCGCCGCGGGCGCCGAAGGGCGAGACCACATGGGCGGCATCGCCCAGGAAGATCACCCGGCCATGCACGAAGCGCTCCAGCCGGCGGCACTGGAAGCTGTAGACCGACACCCAGTCGAGCTCGAACGGCCGGTCGCCGACCATCGCCCGGATGCGCGGGATCACCCGCTCCGGCTTGCGCTCCGCCTCCGGGTCGGCATCGGGGCCGAGCTGCAGGTCGATGCGGTAGATGTCGTCCGGCTGCTTGTGCAGCAGCGCCGATTGGCCGGGATGGAAGGGCGGCTCGAACCAGAACCAGCGCTCCGGCGGGAAGCCCGCCCTCATCTCGACATCGGCGATCAGGAAGCGCTCCTCGAAGGCCTGGCCGATGAAGCCGAGCCCCAGGGCGCCGCGGATGGTCGAGCGCACCCCGTCGCAGGCGAGGAGGTAGCCGGCCTCGATCGCGTAGCCGCCATCCGGGGTCTCGACCTGGACCCGCACGCCGTCGCCGCCCGGCTCGACGCCGGTGACGCGGTTCTTCCAGCGCAGGTCGATCAGCTCCGGAAAATCGGCGCAGCGCTCCACCAGATACTGCTCGACGTAATATTGCTGCAGGTTGATGAAGGCCGGCATCTTGTGCCCTGGCTCGGGCTGCAGGTCGAAGGCGTAGACCTCGCGGTCGCGGTGGAACAGCCGGCCGACCTTCCAGGTCACGCCCTTGGCCAGCATCCGTTCGCCGATGCCGAGCCGGTCGAAGATCTCCAGCGTGCGCTTGGACCAGCAGATGGCGCGGGAGCCGACCGAGACCACGTCGTTGTCGTCCAGCACCACGCTCGGCACGCCGTGCAGCGCCAGGTCGATTGCCGCCGCCAGCCCGACCGGGCCGGCGCCGACGATGGCGACCGGATATCGCCGCCGGCCGCCGCCGGACAGCTCCGGCGGGGTGCGCACCGCGAAGCGCTGAGGGACGTATCGGGCCATGGGCCTCCCCTGCTCCGGCTCTCCCGGCCGTTTGCCCAGGATGATGCGTCGAAGGGCCCGAGTCTGTCCTCAGATCTGAGGACAGCGCAGACGGCGCGGCCGTCCTATGCTGGCCGGAACAACGCGGGAGGACCGTCCATGTCCAAGAGCTTCGCCTCGGCCGGCGACCTGGCCGAGAAGCCGATCTCCTTCACCCAGCTGGGCGACGGGCTCTATGCCTTCACCGCCGAGGGCGACCCGAACACCGGCGTCATCATCGGCGACGACAGCGTCATGGTGATCGACGCCCAGGCCACGCCGGTGATGGCGCAGAAGGTGATCGAGCGCATCCGCGGCGTCACCGACAAGCCGGTCAAATACGTCGTCCTCAGCCACTATCACGCGGTGCGCGTGCTCGGCGCCTCGGCCTATGGCGCCGGCGAGATCATCGCCTCGGAGACCTGCCGGGCGATGATCCATGAGCGCGGGCAGGAGGATTGGGATTCCGAGTTCGGCCGCTTCCCGCGGCTGTTCCAGGCGGCGGAGTCGATCCCCGGCCTGACTTGGCCGACGGTGACCTTCAAGGACCGCATGACCCTCCATCTCGGCCGCCGCCGGGTCGACCTGCTGCATCTCGGCCGCGCCCATACCGCCGGCGACATCGTCGCCTGGGTGCCGGATGCCGGGGTGATGTTCTCCGGCGACATCGTCGAGTACCGCTCCGCCTGCTATTGCGGCGATGCGCATTTCGGCGACTGGCCGGGGACGCTGGACGCCATCGCCGCGCTGCGGCCGGAGGCGCTGTCGCCCGGCCGCGGCGACGCCCTGGTCGGCGCCGCCAGGGTGGCCGAGGCGATCGAGCTGACCCGCGACTTCCTGGCCAGCACCTACCGGCCGGTCGCCCGGGTCGCGGCGCGCGGCGGCTCGCTGAAGCAGGCCTGGGATGCCTGCCGCGCCGCCTGTGACGCGAAGTTCGCCAGCTACGCGATCTACGAACACTGCCTGCCCTTCAACGTCGCCCGCGCCTATGACGAGGCGCTGGGCATCGACACACCGCGGATCTGGACCGCCGCGCGCGACCGCGAGATGTGGGCCGCACTGCAGGGTTAGCCGGCCGATGTGGTAAGAGATCGTTTGGAAATGCGCTGGTGTGAGTCGGCTGGCGGTGGTGTCGAGAACCGGCGCGCAGCGGACGTTATAGTCCGTGAGCACCGGAAGCGCAGAAACCGCCGCCAGACGGCCGCGCCAGTAGCGTTTCCAGACGGTCTCTAAGCTCCGCGCCAAAGGCGGGGGCTGGCCCCCGCGAGGGAGGAGCGATGGAGCGGATCGAAGCGCCGGACGCGCCATGGACGGCGGATGCCGACCTCCAGGCCGGCATCGTCGATGCGCTGGGCACGCCGGAATTCGGGCCGGCGGTGCTGCACGCCCTCGGCGCCATGGCCGGGGTGGAGGAGATCTTCGCCTTCCGCCGGACCGATGACGGCACCCTGCCTGCGGTGATCCTGTCCGCCGGCGCCGGGTCGCAGGCCGGCGACCGGGCCGAGGCCTATCGCCGCCACTATTTCCGCTTCGACCCGCTGAACACCGTGTTTCAAGCCGTCGACCGCGCCAGCCTTTGCCTGCGGGTGCGGCCGGACGACATCGCCGACCGCGACTACCGGCGCGACTGCTATGCCCGTCCCGGCTTCGTCGAGAAGCTGTCGATCCTGCGTCCCGGCCGCGGCGGCTGGACCACGCTCAGCCTATTTCGCCATGGCGGCGCCTTCTCCACCGGCGAGGCGCAGGGCCTCCGCGCCTTCGGCCGGCTGCTGCTGCCGCTGATCGAGGCCCATGGCCGGGCCTTCGGCGCCGACCGGCCGCCGCCCGGATCGGCCGCGGCGGTCGAGGTGCGGCTGCACGGCCTGTGCCCGGCGCTGACCGGGCGCGAGCGCTCGGTCTGCGCCCGCACGCTGATCGGCATGACCGCCGAGGGCATCGGCCTCGACCTCGGCATCCGGCCGACCAGCGTGCTGACCTATCGCCGCCGGGCCTATGAGCGCCTGGGCATCAGCACCGCCCTGCAGCTCGCCGCCCGGCTGTTCCACTAGAGCAGGAAGTCGCTGGCCGTCAGAGCATGGTCGGAGGTGACGTTGATGGCGAAGTCCGAGACCTTGTCGCCGTTGACGTCGACATAGACCACCTGGACCGAACCCGCCGTCACCACCCGCAGCTCGCCGGCATGGTGGGTATAGTCGCCGGTGCCGAAGGTGAAGGCGGTGTCGCCGTTCGTGGAGTTGCCGTCGGCGTCGATCGCCGACAGGTCGATCTTGTCGCCGGTCGAGAAGTCCAGGATCGCGTCTTTGCCGAGGCCGGACACCGCACTGTCGGACAGGGCGGTGTAGACGAAACGGTCCGCCCCGGCGCCACCCTTCAGCGCGTCGCCGCCGCCGCCGCCGGTCAGAACATCCCCGCCGCCCATGCCCCACAGGGTGTTGGCATTGGCGTCCCCGGTCAGGGTGTCGGCTTGGGCCGAGCCGACCACCTGCTCGATGCCGCTCAGCGTGTCGCCCGCGGCGTCGCCACCCGAGAAGACGCCGGTCGCGAGGTTGATCGTCACTCCGGCGGCCGAGCCGGCGTAGCTGGCCGTGTCGATGCCGAGGCCGCCGATCAGTGTGTCGGCCCCGGCCGCGCCTTCGAGCGTGTCGTTGCCGTCGCCGCCGTCGAGCTGGTCGTTGCCGGTGCCGCCCAGGATGTTGTCGTTTCCGGCCTCGCCGAAGACCTGGTCGTTCTCGCTGCCGGCATCGACCGAGTCGTCGCCGATGCCGCCATGGATGATGTCGATGCCTGCGCCGCCGACCAGCCGGTCGGCCCCATCGCCACCGCTGAGATTGTCGTTGCCGCCCTCGCCGGAGAGGCTGTCGTCGCCGCCATTGCCGACGAGCGTGTCGTCGCCGAGCTCGCCGCCGATGACGTTGCGGGCGTTGTCGCCGGTCAGCTGGTCGGCGTTGCTGGAGCCGTAGAGGTTCTCGATCCCGCTCAGCATGTCGCCTGCGGCGTCGCCGCCCGAGGTCGCGCCGGTCAGCAGGTTGACCGACACCGCCGCGGTCGAGCCCTGGTAATTGGCGAAGTCCGAGCCGCCGCCGCCGGTCAGGACATCGGCCCCGCCCCCCCCGCGCAGCACGTCGTCCCCGGCACCGCCGCTCAGCGCATTGGCGAAGCCATCGCCGAACAGCTTGTCGACGAAGGCCGAGCCGGTGACGTTCTCGATGCCGAACAGCGTGTCGCCCTGGGCATCGCCGCCCAAGCCCGTGCCGACCCCGAGGTCGATCGTCACCCCGGCCGAGGACGTGCTGTAATCCGCCGTGTCCACCCCGGCGCCGCCGCCGATCCGGTCCGCTCCGGCGCCGCCGCGGATCACATCGTCGCCGAGATCGCCGCGCAGGTCGTTGGCCCCGGCATTGCCGATCAGCGTATCGTTGACGACCGAGCCGATCAGGTTCTCGATGTTGGTCAGCGTGTCGCCCTGGGCGTCGCCGCCCGTGCCGGTGCCGGCCGAGAGATCGACCTGGACGGCCGCGGCCGACCCGGCATAGCTCGCCGTGTCGATGTCGTTGCCGCCGCGCAGCTGATCCGCGCCGCCGCCACCGAGCAGCACATCGTCGCCGTCGCCGCCAGCGAGGAGATTCGCCCCGGCATCGCCGGTGAGGGTGTCGGCAAAGAGGGTCCCGAAGACGTTCTCGATGCCGGACAGCGTGTCGCCCTGGGCATCGCCGCCCGTGCCCGTCCCGGTCAGCAGGTTGACCGAGACCGCCGCCGAGCCGGTGTACTCGACGCTATCCACCCCGTTGCCGCCACCGAGGACGTCGGCGCCGGCCCCGCCATGGAGCAAGTCGTCACCGTCGCCGGCCGTCAATGAATTGGCGCCGCCGTCGCCGGTCAGGGTGTCGTTGAAGCCCGAGCCGACGAGGTTCTCGATGCCGGTCAGCGTGTCGCCCTGGGCATCGCCGCCCGCGCCGGTGCCGGTGGCCAGGTTGGCGTTCACCCCGACGGCCGAGCTGTCGTAAAAGACCGTGTCGACGCCCGCCCCGCCGTCGATGGCGTCGGCGCCGGCGCCGGCGTTGATCAGGTCGTTGCCGTTGCCGCCGCTGACGGCGTCGTTCCCCGCGGCGGAGCGGATCGTATCGTCGCCGTCGGCCCCCGTGAGCGCATTGGCGCCGCCGTCGCCGGTCAGCGTGTCGTTGAAGGCCGTGCCGATGACATTCTCGATGCCGGTCAGCGTGTCGCCCTGGGCATCGCTACTCAGCCCGGTGCCGAGTGCGAGGTTGACCGTCACCCCGCCCGCCGAGTTGCCATAGGTCGCCGTGTCGATGCCGCCGCCGCCCTGCAGCGCGTCCGCGCCGCCGCGCCCCTGCAGCACGTCGTCGCCGGCACCGCCATTGAGGGTGTTGGCCCCGGCGTCGCCGTTGATGGCGTCGGCGAAGGCCGAGCCGGTGACGTTCTCGATGCTGCTATAGGTGTCACCACCGGCATCGCCGCCCAGGCCGATGCCGTTGGTCAGGTTGACGTTGACCCCGGCGGCGGAGAAGGCATAGGCCGCCGTGTCGCTGCCGTTGCCGCCCTGCAGGGTGTCGGCGCCGACCAGACCTTCGAGCACGTCGTTGCCGTTGCCGCCGTCGAGGATGTTGTTCACCCCGTTGCCGTACAGGGTGTCGTCGAAGTTCGACCCGATCAGGTTCTCCATGTTGGCGAAGGTGTCGCCCTCGGCCCAGCCCCCGTGGCCGACGCCTTGCAGGTTGGCGATGACCCCGGCGGTGGACCCGCCATAGGTCACCGCGTCGGTGYCGGCGCGGCCGTCGAAGAAGTTGGCCGCGGCGCTGACGCCGAAGAAATCGTCGAATGTCGAGCCGATCACGTTCTCGACCCCGATCAGCGTGTCGCCCTGCGCATGGCCGCCGGACGCGACGCCGTTGTCCACATTGACGATGACCGCGGCGCTGGAGTTCTCGTAGCCGGCGGTGTCGCTGCCCGCGCCGCCGTTCAGGACGTCGCCCAGCGCCCCGCCCTGAAGATAGTCGTCACCGGCGCCGCCGCTCAGCGAGTCGACGCCGCTGGTGCCGATGACGTTGAGAAAATCGTCACCAACCAGGGTGTCGTTCCCATCACCGCCATTGAGCGTGTCGTCGCCGCCCAGCCCGCCCAGGGTGGAGCCGCCCACGGCGGCGGTCAGGACGTCGTTGAAATTGGTGGCGATGATGGCCTCGAAGTTGGCGAAGGTGGTGCCGGCGGCCCCCCCGCCGCCGATGCCGGTGGCCACGTTGATGATCACGCCCGAGCCGGAGGTGCGGCAGTCGAGGAAGTCCCCGCCGGCGCCGCCATCGAGAAAGTCGGTGCCGCCGCTGATCGAGATGATGTCGGTGCCGCCGCCGCCGCTGATGGAGTTGCTCCCGGCATCGCCCCCGAAGATGTCGTTGAAGTTGGAGCCGATGATGGCCTCGAAGCCGGTCATGGTGTCGCCCACGGCTTCGCCGCCGAAGGCGCCGCCGTTGATATTCACCCACACCCCCCCGGTGGCGTTGGCGAAGCTGAGCGTGTCGAAGCCCGCGCCGCCATCCAGGATGTCGGCGCCCAGGCCGCCCGAGATCGTATCGTTGCCGCCCAGGCCCGTGAGCGTGTCGTTCCCGTCGAAACCATTGATGATGTCGATGCCGTCGGCATTGCCCGGGTTGCCCGGATCGGTCCCGGTGAGGGTGTTGTTGCCGGCATCGCCATTGAGGGTCTGGGTCACGGAACATCCTCCACTGTCGGGTCGGCGCCCCCCTTCCTGAGGGGAGCGTCCGGATGAGCCCGGGGGGCCGGGCAGTCACGCGCTGAAGAGGATTTAGCAGGAATACCACATATTCTGTTAGGTCCAGATCAGACAAACCCATGGGTCCAGATGCGGATTCCATGGGTCCAGATGGGACCTATCGATGAGTCCAGATGGCCGCCGGCCACCTGACCTCGTCATCCGATCCGACATCCCCCGCAGTAAACACATTGTTCAGTTGTATTAATCAGCAACAACGTTCATGCTATGTTCCATGGACAAGGCGCAGACCGATCGGATGTCGGAAGCCCCGGCCACTCCCCAGGAGGAGCGGGCGGCGCGGCATCTGCGCATGCTCGCCCGGGCGGCCGAGATCCAGATGGAGATCATGGAGGCGACCCGCACCGAAGCGGTCGAGGCGCCGCAGCCCGGCGCCGACTATTGCAAACGGATCGCCGTCGTCGCCAAGTCGCTGCGGCAGACCGTGCTGCTGGAGGACAAGCTCTCCCGGCCGCGCGAGGAGCGGCCGAAGGCCGAGGTCGGACGGGGCGACAGAGCGCGGTCCCGGATGCGAGTGACCCTGGCCATGGGCGCGGCGGCCATCGATGGCGTCGAGGGCGAGGAGCAGGACGAAGCCAACCGGCGCTTCGACGAGATGACCGAGCGGCTGGAGCGGCCGGAATTGGTGGAGTTGATCGAGACCTGCCCGACGTCGGTCGCCGTGGATCGGCTGTGCCGGATGTTCGGGTTGCCCCTGGAGGTGGACCGCTGGATCGAGATGGGCGACGCGGCACTGGCGGAGATCGCCACCTGGCCGTCGGACGGCGTCCATCCACCTGCGGATCCGCCGTGGCCTCGCTCCGCTGCCTCCGGCCGCAGGCCCAGGCCGCCGGATACCGGGTGAGCCGCTCGCGCACTCACCACCTCCACCAGCATTCAGCATCCATGAGCGCGGCCTTCCACACTCCCCCTCCCCTTGCGGGAGGGGGTTGGGGGAGGGGTCTGCGCGCGTCCGCGCGCCAATGCGCAGAGGACATCATGGCCGAAGCATCAGAGTCCAGGCCGGCCTTGATGGTGAAAACCCCCTCCCCCTGCCCCCTCCCGCGAGGAGAGAGGGAGAGTAGAAGGGATGGATTGGCTCGAACGGCGGTATTCTGAAAAGGCCCTTTGTCGAGGGGCGCGCCTCGCGATGTCGAGGGAGACCGGCTACAGCACGAAATCCGCGGCGGTGAGGGCGTGGTCGGCGGTGACGTTGATGGCGAAGTCCTGGATCTTGTCGCCGTTGACATCGGCATAGACCACCTGGATTGCGCCGGCGGTGACGATGCGGATCTCCCCGGCATGGCCGGTGAAGCCGCCGCTGCCGAAGCTGAAGGCGGTGTTGCCGTTGCTCGCGTTGCCGTCGGCGTCGATCGCCGACAGGTCGACCTTGTCGCCGGTGGCGAAGTCCCGAATCGTGTCCTTGCCGAGGCCGGAGGCCGCGCTGTCGGACAGGGCCGCGTAGACGAAGCGATCGTTGCCGACGCCGCCCTTGAGCACATCGCCACCGCCGCCGCCGGTGAGCACGTCGCCGCCCCCCATGCCCCACAGGGTGTTGGCGCCGGCATTGCCGGTCAGCGTATCGGCCTGGGCCGAGCCCAACACCTGCTCGATGCTGCTGAAGGTGTCGCCCGCGGCATCGCCGCCGGAGACCGCGCCGGTCGCCAGGTTCACCGTCACCCCGGTTGTCGAGCCGGCATAGCTCGCCGTGTCGATGCCGGCCCCGCCGGTCAGCGTGTCGGATCCCGCCGCGCCATCGAGCGTGTCGTTGCCGTCGCCGCCGTCAAGCTGGTCGTTGCCGGTGCCGCCATAGAGGGTATCGTCCCCGGCCTCGCCGAAGACCTGGTCGGCCTCGCTGCCGGCATCGACCGAGTCGTTGCCGATGCCACCATGGATGGTGTCGATGCCCGCGCCGCCGACCAGGCGATCGGCGCCGTCGCCGCCGTCGAGACTGTCATTCCCGGCCTCGCCGGAGAGCGCATCGTCGCCACCATTGCCGACGATCATATCGTCGCCGAGCTCGCCGCCGATGATGTTGCGGGCATCGGTGCCGGTGAGCTGGTCGGCATTGCTGGACCCGTACAGGTTTTCGATGCCGATCAGCGTGTCGCCGGCGGCATCGCCGCCCGAGACAGCACCGGTCAGCAGGTTGACCGTCACCCCCGAGGCCGAGCCCTGGTAGTTGGCGAAGTCAGAGCCGTTGCCACCGCTGAGAGCGTCGCCGCCGGCCCCGCCGCGGAGCGTGTCGTCGCCGTCGCCGCCGGTCAGCGCATTGGCGCCGGCGGCGCCGTACAGCCGGTCGGCGAAGGCCGAGCCGACGATGTTCTCGATCGCGTTCAAGCTATCGCCCTGGGCGTCGCCGCCCACGCCGGTACCCGCCGCCAGGTCGATCTGCACGCCGAGGGCCGAGCCGTCGTAATAGACCGTGTCGATGCCGTCGCCGCCATTGAGGACGTCGGCGCCGGCATAGCCGTTGATCAGGTCGTTGCCGGCACCGCCGCTGATGGCATTGGCCACGGCATTGCCTTGCAGGATGTCGGCGAAGGCCGAGCCGATGATGTTCTCGATGTTCTGCAGCGTATCGCCCTGGGCGTCGCCGCCCGTGCCGGCGCCGGCCCGCAGGTCGACGGTCACCGCCGCGGCCGAGCCGTCGTAATAGACCGTGTCGACGCCGTCGCCGCCGTTGAGGACGTCGGCGCCGGCATAGCCGTTGATCAGGTCGTTGCCGACGCCACCGTCGATGGCATTGGCCACCGCATTGCCTTGCAGGACGTCGCCGAAGGCCGAGCCGGTCAGGTTCTCGATGTTCAGCAGCATGTCGCCCGCGGCGTCGCCGTCCGAGCCGGTGCCGGTCCGCAGGTCGGCGGTGACCCCGGCGGGGGACAGGACATAGGTCGCCGTGTCGGTGCCGGCGCCGCCCTGCAGGGTGTCGGCGCCGGCGCGGCCTTCGAGCAGGTCGTCGCCGCCGCCGCCGTCGAGGACGTTGACCACGCCATCGCCGCGCAGGGTGTCGGCGAAGGCCCCGCCGGTCAGGTTCTCGATGCTGGTCAGCCTGTCGCCCTGGGCCCAGCCGCCGACGAAGCCCTCCGTCAGGTTGACGTTGAGCACGCCCGTGGCGTCGTCATAGACAGCGGTGTCGATGCCGGCGTTGCCATCCAGCCAATCCCCGCCGGCGCCACCCCTGAGCAGGTCGTCGCCGTCCATGCCGTGGAGACGGTCGACGCCATTGCCGCCTGAGATCGTGTCGTCGTCGCCGTAGCCGAAGAGCGTGTCGGCACCGTCGCCGCCGAAGAGCGTGTCGTCGCCGCCCAGGCCGGAGAGCAGGTCGTCGCCGGCGAGGCCATTGATGATGTCGATGCCGTCGAGGTTGGCCGGATTGAGCGGATCGCTCCCGGTGAGGAAGTCGTTGAAGTCGGTGCCGTTGATGGTCTGGGTCACGGGACGTCCTCCTGCTTGTCGGGTCGGTGCCGCCCGTTCTGCGGGGCGGCCAAACAGCCAAAGGCGCCCGGTGGAGCCGGGCGGGGCGCGGACGGTCAGGATTTAGCAGATTTCCCGCATACCCGGTTAGGTCCAGATTCGACAGACCATGGGTCCAGATGCGGTTCCGATGAGTCCAGATGGCCCCTGTCGATGAGTCCAGATTGCGCCAGGGGATAAAATACGATCTTATTCAATCCAGGGTTGGTGGTGCAGGAGAGGCCTGTGGCGGCCGACGATATTCTGTGGCGGCAATTGCTGACGCTGTCGCGCCGGCCCGATTTGACGCTGCAGGCTCAGCTGCGCGGCGCCATCGCCCAGGCGGTGCTGGACCGGCGGCTGCCGCCGGGTGCCGAGCTGCCCTCGTCACGCCGGCTGTCCGAGATCCTCGGGATCAGCCGCAACACCGTGATCCAGGCCTATGACCAGCTGACCCAGGAAGGCTTCATCTCGGCGCGCAGCCGGTCCAAGCACATCGTCGATCCGGCGGCGCTGGTGAATGCCGCGCGGGCGGCCGGGGTGCGGACCGATGCGCCGATTCGCCGGCCGGACTGGACCGCGCGGCTGACCAGCCGCCCGTCCCGCACCCGGCATGTGATGAAGCCGGTCGACTGGTACAATTACCGCTTCCCCTTCGTCTACGGCCAGCCAGACCCGACCCTGTTCCCGATCGCGGAGTGGCGCGAGGTGGTGCAGCTGTCGCTGCGCTCGGTCGCCATCCGCGACTGGGCCGGCGACCGCGTCGACGCCGACGACCCGCTGCTGATCGAGCAGTTGCAGAAGCGGATCCTGCCGCGCCGCGGCATCTGGGTGTCGCCGGAGCAGATCCTGGTCACGATCGGGGCGCAGCAAGCGCTGTACCTCGCCGCATCGCTGCTGCTGAAGCCGGAGCGGACGGTCGGGATCGAGCAGCCGGGCTATCCCGACATCCGCAACCTGTGCCGGCAGTTCGGCGCCCGCACCCTGCCGCTGGCGATGGACCATCACGGGCTGCGGCCGACCGGCAGCCTGGCCGAATGCGACATGCTGTTCGTGCAGCCGAGCCACCAGAACCCGACCACGGTGACCATGCCGCTGGCGCGGCGGCAGGAGCTGCTGCAGGCCGCGTCGGTGCACGACCTGGTGATCGTCGAGGATGACTACGACAGCGAGCTAACCTTCGTCGGCGAGGCCACCCCGGCGCTCAAGGCGCTCGATCGCGACGACCGGGTTATCTATGTCGGCAGCGTGTCGAAGACCCTGGCCCCGGGGCTGCGGCTGGGCTACGTGGTCGGGGCGCCGGAGTTCATCGCCGAGGCGCGGGCGATGCGGCGGCTGACGTCGCGGCACCCGCCGGCCAACAACCAGCGCGCGGTGGCGCTGTTCCTGCAGCTGGGCCATCACGACTCCGCGATCAAGCGGCTGATCGCCGCCTATCGCGAGCGCGCCGACGCGATCGGCGAAGGCCTGCGCAGCCATCTGCCGGAGTTCGAGTTCCGGCCGCCGGCCGGCGGCTCCGCGCTGTGGGCCGAGGGGCCGGCCGACGTGTCGATGACCGCGGTCGCCGCCGCCGGGGCGCCGCAGGGGCTGTTGCTGGACCCCGGGGCGGTGTTCTTCGACCACCCGCTGCCGCCGGAGAATTTCCTGCGCTTCGGCTATTCCTCGATCCCGGTCGACCGCATCGACCCCGGCATCCAGCTGCTGGCCAGGCTAGTCCGCGCCGAACGCCACGGCGCCCTGCAGGCCGGGGTGGGGTGACACCGGCGGTGGAAGGTGGCCTCTCCCGTTTGCCAGACCTTTTCAGAATCCAGCCATCCGACTCGACCTATGCCTTTAATCCTCCCCCTCCCCTTTGCGGGAGGGGGCTGAGGGAGGGGTCCGCGCGCGTCCGCGCGCATGGGCAGTGAACAGAGATCGCCATCCGTGCCGATCCTCCGACGATCCAGGCCGGGTCGAGCCGAGAGCCCCCTCCCTCTACCCCCTCCCGCAAGGGGAGGGGGAGAGTGGAAAGCGTGCGTCGGTTCAGATGATCGAATTCTGAAAAGGTCTCGCAAGCGATGACGATGCAACCGGCATGCGATTCCGCTTGACTGCATGTTCCCTTTTTGTTCTAATCAGGACATGATCGATGCCTCCTCAGCCGGGACTCCCTCCGCCGCCTCGCCGTCCACGGACGAGCGGGAGGCCGAGGTGCTGTCCGGGCTGACGAAGCTCGCTCTGGAGATGGCCCGGACCTTTCAGGATCGAGGCCTCGCCGCCCTCGCGGCCGGCGATCTCGACCGCGCCGGCAAGGCCGAGGCCCGTTTCAGCACCCTCTTCCTCGCCATCCGCCGCGCCGTCGCGCTCACGCTGCGCCGCTGGCGGGAGGACGCCGCGGCATGGCCGGGCGCGGTCGAGGCCGACACCGCGATGCTATCCGAGCTGATGGAGCTCGCGGAGGCGCTGGCCCGCGGCTTTCACGCCCAAGCCCTCGCCGCCCTTGCGGCCGGCGATCTCGACCGCGCCGGGGATGCGGAGACCCGCTTCAGCAGCCTGTTCCTCGGCATCCGCCGCGCCATCGCGCTCAAGGCCAGGTTGCGGCAGCAGCGGGAGCAGGCACGGCGCGACGCCGAGATCCGGCGGAAGGCCCGGCAGGACGAGAAGGACGACCGACGCCAGGCCGTCGCCCAGGGCGTCGCCGCCGCCATCGCCGCGGTTCCCGACGCCGACGCCCAGGAGCGGCTGACCGCCGAGCTCCGGGAAAAGCTGACCGAGGACGAGCGCATCGATGTCGACCTCGCCGACACCGCCTTGCCGATCGAGGCCCTGATCGCCAGCCTGTGCCGGGCCCTCGGCCTCCCGCCCCTCGGCACTCCTCCGGCCGGCGGCCCCGCCGCGGCGAAAGCCGGGGCCGATGGTGCGGGCGCCGGCCCGAAGGGCGAGCGCCGGATGCACAGCCTCGCCACCGGCGGGTCTTCAACCAGAACCGGCAGCCTGTCCCGGCACCGCCTGGGGATAACCGGCCGGCCGCCGGCACCGGACCGACAGCCGCGCCCGAACCTGCTCCGCCCCCGCGGTCCGCCCTGATCGGCCGACGCCCGCCGAACGCCGCCGCCAGGACAACGAGTGCAACACTGGTGGCCCTCTGCAGATGCTCGCCCACATTCACCGGCACGGCCGACCGGAAGACCGGTCGCCGTGGCCGGAGGCATGCGCGCGGTGTTCTCCGCGTGCGGATCGCAATGCCTTGACCTGAAAGAGATTCCCGCTTCCGCGGGAATGACGACGAGGGGAACGGTTGCTGTTCTGAAAAGGTCTCGCAAGGGAGACCTTTCACAATAGCCGCGCCTACTCTTGTTAGTCCCCCCTCCCCTTGCGGGAGGGGGGACTTATTGAGTTTCGGAGAGTGTCTCAGCTAAGCCGTGAACAGCTCCGGCATCATCGACCGCGCCATCGGGCGGAGGCGATCCGCCTCGGCTTCGTCGATCCAGCGATAGGGGCGGCGCAGCCGGGTGCCGACTGGCCCCCAGCCGCCGATCGCGGCCAGGAGCTTGTCGAGCGCGGCATTCGAGTAGCCATGCAGGTTGCGGAACGGCACGACGTGTTCGTCCATGAAGCGACAGATCCGGCGTTCAAGCTCGAGCGCTGCATCCAGATCGCTCGCCATCCGGTCGGTCCAGGCCTGGGCCCCCGCCGGGCTGAGGCAGGCGACGTTGGAGAAGGCGCCGGCGGCAACGCCGTGCCTCGTGCCGGTGGCGAGATGGTGGCCCGGGACGAACAGCGCGGTACCGGACAGGCACTGCTTCGCCGCCGCGTACCAGGCGTCGTCGCCATCCGCCAGCTTGATGCCGGCCACCGCCGGCACGGCCCGGACCAGCCGGCCGAGCTCGTCCGGCGCCAGAACCCGCTTGGCGTGCGGCGGGTTGTAGAGGATCAGCGGCACCCCGCGGGCCACCTCGGCCATCAGCTCGAGGAAGTCCAGCGCCTCCGGCTCGGTCACCGGCCACCAGTCCGGCAGCACCACCTGGATCGCCGCCGGGCCGAGGTCCCGTGCCAGCGTCACCCGCTCCCGCGCCAGGCTCGGGTCCGGCTGGCAGGCGCCGATCACGAATTGCATGCCGGCGGCCCGGCACTTCTCGGCCAGCAGCGCCTGGATCGCCGCGTATTCCGCCTCGGTCTGGTTGTGCAGCTCCCCCGCCGTGCCGTTGGAATAGATGCCGTCGACCTGCGCCGCGACCAGCAGGTCGATCTCCTCGGCCAGCCGTCCGAAATCGATGCTCTCATCCGCCGCGATCGGCAGCAGCAGCGTCGCCCAGTTGCCGCGCAACACGGCGTTCCGCCCGGTCATCGGCTGACATCCTGGCGGATGCAGGCCTTGAAGTGGCCGGGCTCGACCTCCTCCAGCACCGGCACCTCGCGGGCGCAGGCTTCGACCGCGTGCGGGCAGCGGGTGCGGAAGACGCAGCCGGAGGGCGGGTTGGCCGGGCTGGGGATGTCGCCCTTCAGGATCTGGCGCTGGCGCGGGCGGTCGGGGTCCGGGTCGGGGATCGCCGACAGCAGCGCCCGGGTGTAGGGATGCTTCGGCGCGGCGTAGAGCCGGTCGCTCGGCGCGATCTCCATGATCCGGCCGAGATACAGCACGATCACCCGGTCGCAGATGTACTCCACCACCGCGAGATCGTGCGAGATGAACAGCATGGTCAGGCCGAGGCGCAGCTGCAGGTCGCGCAGCAGGTTGACGATCTGCGCCTGCACCGAGACGTCGAGCGCAGAGACCGGCTCGTCCGCGACCAGGAACTCCGGCTCCAGCACCAGGGCGCGGGCGATGCCGATGCGCTGGCGCTGGCCGCCGGAGAACTCATGGGCGTAGCGCTCGACCGCGTCGGCCGGCAGCTCCACCGCCTCCAGCGCCGCCCGCGCCTTGGCCAGCCGCTCGCGGCCGGTGCCGATGCCCTGGATCGCCAGGCCCTCGGTCAGGATCTCGCCGATCGTCATGCGCGGCGACAGGCTGGCGAAGGGGTCCTGGAAGATGTACTGCATCCGCCGCCGCTGCCGCCGCAGCGCGGCGCCGGACAGCTTGGTCAGGTCCTGGCCGTCGAACACGACCTCGCCGGCCGTCGGCTCGATCAGCCGCAGCACCGACCGGCCGATCGTGGTCTTGCCCGAGCCGGATTCGCCGACCAGCCCGACCACCTCGCCGCGGCCGACCTCGAAATGGATGTCGTCGAGCGCGCGCACCACCGGGCCGCGGCCGAAGGTGCCGGGGCCGAAATGCTTGGCCAGGCCGCGCACGGCGAGAAGCGGATCGGCCATGGTCAGAGCTCCTGCCAGCGGATGCAGCGGCTGGTGTGGCCGGGGCCGACCTCGGCCGGCGCCGGCACCGCGGCGCGGCAGGCCTCGATCACATGCGGGCAGCGCGTGGCGAAGGCGCAGCCGGGCGGCATGGCGGCCAGGCTGGGCACCGTGCCGGGGATGGTGGCCAGCTTCTCGCCCGCCGCCTTCAGCCGCGTCGCCTCGCCCAGCTTCGGCACCGAGGCCAGCAGGCCGATGGTGTAGGGGTGGCGCGGGTGGCGGAACACCTCGCGCACCGGCCCGGTCTCGACGATCCGGCCGGCATACATCACCGCGACGCGATGGGCGATCTCGGCGACCACGCCGAGATTGTGGGTCACGAACAGCACCCCCATGCCGCGCTGGTCCTGCAGCCGGCGCAGCAGGTCGAGGATCTGCGCCTGGATGGTGACGTCGAGCGCGGTGGTCGGCTCGTCGGCCAGCAGCAGCGTCGGGTCGCAGGCCAGCGCCATGGCGATGGTGGCACGCTGGCGCATGCCGCCCGACAGCTCGTGCGGATACTGCGCCGCCCGCCGCTTCGGGTCGGGGATGCCGACGCTGTCGAGCAGGTCGACCGCAGCGGCCCAGGCTGACCGGCGGTTGCGGCCGAGATGGATGCGGACCGGCTCCGCGATCTGGTCGCCTATGGTGTAGACCGGGTTCAGGCTGGTCATCGGCTCCTGGAACACCATGCCGATGTCGTTGCCCCGGATCCGCCGCCGCGCCTCCCCGTCCAGCGTCGCCAGGTCCCGATCCCGCCCGTCCTTGCCACGGAACCGGATCGACCCCGCGGCCACGCGCCCGGCCTTGGCCGGCAGCAGTCCCATGATGGAGAGGCTCGTCACCGACTTGCCGGAGCCGGACTCGCCGACCAGCGCAACGGTCTCCGCCGCGCCGATGGCGAGGTCGAGATCCGCGACCGCGGTCACCTCGCGCCCGCGGATGCGGAACACCGTCCGCAGCCCGTGGACGTCGAGGATGGGGTGCTGAGCCTCTGCCATCAGGGTCCTCAGGCCAAGAGGCCGGTCGCCTGCAGGATGGCCTCGACCTTCGCGGCCTCGGCATCGTTCAGCGCCCGCTGCGGCCGGGCCATGACGTTGGTGTCGATGATGCCGAGGCGGCGCATCGCGGTCTTGAAGCCGCCGACGCCGGCCGACCCGGCGCTGGTGCGCGGCAAGCTGACCCAGACGATCTCGAACAGGCGGCACAGCCGCTCCTGCTCCACCCGCGCCGCCGCCCAATCGCCCTTGCGGCACAGGTCGTAGAGGCGGACATAGCCGTGCGGGTCGACATTGGCGAGGCCGGGCACGATGCCGTGGGCGCCGGCGGCCAAGGCGGAGTCGCAGACGATCTCCGACCCCGTCATCATCGCGATCTCCGGCCGGTCGGCCAGGTCCAGCAGGGCGAAGCGGAAATTGCCGTCGTCGCCGCTCGAATCCTTCAGCCCGGCGATGGTGCCCTCGCGGGCCAGCGTCACCACGCCGGCACGGTCCAGCTTGACATGGACACAGACCGGGATGTCGTAGGCGATCACCGGGACGTCGATGGCCTCGCGGATGTAGCGGAAATGGTCGACCACCTCCGGCGCGCTGGTGCGGGCATAGAACGGCGCCGTCACCACCACGGCATCGACGCCGATCGACTGCGCCACCTTGGCGTGGCCGATGACGCGGTCGGTGGTCGGGTCGATCACCCCGGCCAGCACCGGCACGCGGCCGTTCGCGACCTTGACCGCGTGCTCCAGGATCTTCCGGCGCGTCGCCTCATCATGGAACACCACCTCGCTGGTGGAGCCGAGCACGAACAGCCCGTGCACGCCGCCGCCGATCAGATGCTCGAGCACGCGGGTGAAGGAGGGGTAGTCGACCTGGAAATCCGCGGTCAGCGGGGTGACGACGGGCGGGACGACGCCCTGGAAGGCTGGGGCTGAGGCCATGACGGGTCTTTTCGGTCAGTTGAGTTCGGAACGGGGGTCGAAGGCGTCGCGCAGTCCGTCGCCGACGAAGTTGATGGCCAGCACGGTGATCACCAGGGCGGCGCCCGGGAACAGCCATTGCCAGGGGTACTGCTCCAGCACCACGGTGCTGCGGGCGGCGTTCAGCATGTTGCCCCAGCTCGCCTCCGGCGGCGGCACGCCGAGGCCGAGGAAGGACAGGCCGGCCTCGAGCAGGATGGCGGCGGCGATCTGCAGCGTGGCGTAGACCACCAGGATGTCGATCGAGTTCGGCAGGCCGTGCCGCCACAGCAGATGGCCGAGGCCGGCGCCCATGCCGCGCGACGCCACCACGAAGTCGCGCTCGCGCAGCTCCATCAACCGGGCCCGCACCATGCGCGCCAGCACCGGCCAGGACAGCAGCGAGATGACGATGATGGTCGGCACGATGCCGGCGCCGGTGATCGAGGCCAGCACCAGCAGCGAGATCACCGGCGGCAGGGTCATGGCGAGGTCGACGAAGCGCATGATCGCGGCATCGGTGAAGCGCCCGGCCATGGCCGAGATCGAGCCGACCAGGAAGCCGATCACCACCGAGATCGCGACCGAGACCACCGCCACCAGCAGCGAGATGCGCCCACCCTGCAGCACCCGGACCAGGATGTCGCGGCCGACGCCGTCGGTGCCGAGCCAATGGGCCGCGCTGGGACCCTTGTTGAGGGCCAGGAGGTCGATCTCGTTCGGCTTGTGGCCGAGGATCAGCGGGTAGGCGACGATCAGGACCAGCATCGGCACCAGGATGGCGATGCCGGCCAGCGCGGCGCCGTTGGCGGCGAAGCGGCGGAAGGCGCGGGCCAGCGGGCCGTTGCCGCCGCGGGAGCGCGAGGTTTCCACCACTGCCATCTCAGGCCACCTGGATCCGCGGGTCGATCGCCGCATAGGCGATGTCGGTCAGCAGGTTGGCGAGGATCACGCAGGCGCCGACCACCAGCGTCGCGCCCATGATCACCGGATAGTCGCGGGTCTCCACCGCGCTGACCAGCAGCAGGCCCATGCCCGGCCAGTTGAACACGCTCTCCAGGAAGATGGCGCCGCCGACGGCGATGCCGATGGTCGACCCGATCAGGGTGACGACCGGCAGCAGCGCGTTGCGCAGCGCGTGCTTCACGATCACCCAGAACTCCCTGACCCCCTTGGCGCGGGCCGAGCGGACATAGTCCTGGTTCAGCACCTCCAGCAGCGAGGCGCGCATGTAGCGCATGATCAGCGCGGCATGGCCGATCGACAGCAGCAGCGCCGGCAGGATCAGGTGGCTGGCCAGGTCGCCGAGCGAGAACGGCGCGCCGGGGGTCAGCATGCCGCCGGACGGCGCCCAGCGCAGCAGCACCGAGAAGACGTAGAGGCCGACCAGCGCGGTCAGGAAGGCCGGGCTGGAGATGCCGAGGAAGGCTGTGACCGACAGGCCGAGATCGGTCGCCGAGTTGCGCTTGACGGCGCCGATGATGCCGGCGCCGATGCCGACCACGATGGCGATCGCCAGCCCCGTCCCCATCAGCAGCAGGGTCGGCCCGATCCGCTGTGCGACCAGGCCCAGCACGGTCTCGCCATTGCGCTGCAGCGAAAAGCCGAGATCGCCGCGCAGCGCTCCGCCGAGCCAGGCCAGGTACTGCACCGGCAACGGCTGGTCGAGGCCGAGACGGGCGCGCACGGCGGCCATCTCCTCCTGCGACATCGCCACATTCGGGTTGATATAGGCGTCGATCGGGTCGCCGGGCGCGAGCCGGAGCAGGATGAAGATCAGCAGGCTGAGTGCGATCAGCATGCCGACCCCGACCGCGAGGCGACGAAGGCAGAAGTTCAGCATCTCGCGTTCCGAAAAGGCCATCTCTCCAGTGAAAAAACCGTCATTGCGAGGAGGCGAAGCCGACGAAGCAATCCAGGGGCCGGGGCAAACGGCCCTGGATTGCTTCCCCCGACTCGAGGCCGGGGTCGCAATGACGATCTATTCAATCGCCCACTTCTCCGGATGGGCAGCGAAGGGGCCGCCGGCGGGGGCCGGGATCCAGACGAAGTCCTTCAGCTTGGCTGAGGCGACGCCGTAGCGCTTGGCCACCCACATGGTGGCCCAGGGCAGGTTGGCGTTCATCGCCTTGCACACGGCCTGATAGCGTTCCGGCCGCTTGGAATCGTCGGTCTCGTTCAGCGCGGCGTCGAAGGCGCCGGTCAGCTCCGGCATGCGGATGCGCAGGAAGTTGGCGCCGGCCGGCGGGATCTGCTTCTCGTTCAGGCCGATGTTGATGGCGCTGGGGTCCGGCCCGTTCTGCAGCCCGGCATAGACCATCGGGAACTGCGACCAGTCCGGGCTCTGGGCGTAGATGGTGGCGTTGTAGGTCGGCGTGTCGACCGCCCGCGGCACCACATTGATGCCGACCTGGGCCAGCATCGCCTGCACCGCGGCCAGCACGTTCGATGCCAGCGGCGTGTTGTAGTAGGTCAAGAGCGGGATCGGCTTGTCGCCGTTGATCTTGTCCCAGCCAGCCTCGGCCAGCAGCTGCTTCGCCTTCTCCGGATCATAGCCATAGCTGTCGATGCCGGAGGGCAGCAGGTGGTTGGCGACATAGCCGCAATTGGCGATCTCGGCGGCGCCCTTGTACAGGCTCTGCACGATCGCATCGCGGTTGATCGCGTGCATCACCGCCTGGCGCACGCGGACATCCTTCCACAACGGCACCTCCTGGTTGAAGCCCAGGTAGTTGACGACGTAGGAGTTGCCCTCGATCACCTTGAAGCCGTCATTGCCCTGGAAGGTGGCGACGTCGTCGGCCTCGACATAGCTGAAGGCGATCTCTCCGGAGCGCAGCGCCGCTACCGCCGCCGCGGTGTTGGCGAAGTAGCGGTTGATGATCCGGTCCGTCACCGGCTTGCCGCCGCGGTAATCGGCATTGGCGGCCAGCTCGACATACTGGTCGGTGACGTAGCGCGAGAACTTGTAGGGGCCGGTGCCGATCGGCGACTTCGACCACCATTCATGCTTGGCCAGCGACGCCGACGGAATGTCCTTCAGCGCGTGCTGCGGCAGCATCATCAGCTGGGTCAGCGTCGCCAGCAGGCCGGCATTCGGCGCCGACAGCTTCAGCACCGCGGTCTTCGAATCCGGCGTCTCGACCGAGGCGATGGCGCCGAGGCGGGCGGTGAAGACCGTGCCGGTGGCGCCGTTCTTCGCCGTGTCGATGGTGAACTTCACATCGGCCGAGGTGAAGGGCTGGCCGTCATGCCATTTCGCGTCGGCCAGCTTGAAGGTGTATTGCAGCTTGTCGGCGCTGACCTCGTAGCTCGACGCCAGGTCGCCGACGATGCTCTCCAGCTTGTCGTCGTTGATCACCAGCGGCTCGAAATACAGGCTAAGCCAGGTGAAGCCGCCGGTGGCGGAAAGCGGGTTGAAGTTGCCCTGGAAACCGCCCGGGCCGACATCGAACCCGCCGGTGATCGTCGACGGCTCCTGCGCCACGGCGGGTGCGCCCGGCGCCCAAGCCATGGCGGCGGCAAGCGCCAGCGCGGATGCCAGCATCCCGAATCTCATCATGTCCTCCCTGTCAGTTTTCTGCTTTCGCGCCCTTCCGGGTCGCGAGGAGACGGGCGATCCCGTCATAGTGTTGGTCGAGCCGGCTGCGGGCCGCGGCCCCGTCGCGCGCCTCGACCGCAGTGTAGATTTCCTGATGATCCCGCCAGGTCGCCATCGGATCGGCATTGGCCAGGTTCACGAAGTCGGATGCCTTGTAGAAGGCCATCCAGAACACATCGATCAGGCTGGTCAGCATGCGGTTGTTCTGGCAGCGGAACAGCAGGTGGTGGAATTGCTGGTCCTCCTCGGCGAAGCTCTCGTTCCGCTCGGCCCGGCGGCGCATGCGCTCGACCGTGTCCTTCAGCTCCGCCAGGTCCGCCTCGCCGATCAGCTCGATGGTCTTGCCGATCAGCCCGACCTCCAGCACGCGGCGGATCTCCAGCACCTCCTCGACCTCGCGCAGGGCGCCGCCCAGGCCATAGGCCAGGTTGGCCAGCAGCGGCTCGAACGAGAACGCCTTCACGAACACGCCGATGCCGCGCCGCGTCTCCAGGATGCCGAGCGATTCCAGCGCCTTGATCGCCTCGCGCACGGAGTTGCGGCTGACCCCGAGCTGCTGCGCCAGATCGTTCTCCGGCGGCAACGGCGCGCCGGGGGCGAGGGCGTTGTCGTCGATATAGCTCTTCAGGCTCTCCTGAACCGAGACATGGAGCAGCGGCGGCCGGGCGAGCGGCTTGATCTCCTTCATCGGCGGCATCCCAGGATCAGCATGGCTTGATGGTTGCCGACTTGTAGGATATCTGTCAAGGCCATAAGCCAAGAGGGAGGATGGGATGGCCCGGGTGGCCTTGGCGGGCGTGGGGCATTGGCATGCGGGCATGCATCTGGAGGCGGCCCGCGCGGCGGGTGCCGAGGTGGTCGCCGCCTGGGACCCGGACCCCGCGGTCGCGGCCGGATTCGCCGCGA
The DNA here is from genome assembly GCF_052113205.1 of Inquilinus sp. YAF38. NCBI lineage: Bacteria > Pseudomonadati > Pseudomonadota > Alphaproteobacteria > Rhodospirillales > Rhodospirillaceae > Inquilinus > Inquilinus sp. YAF38. The sequence continues at coordinate 24,552 of NZ_JBFRCU010000032.1, forward strand.
AGCACGAGGTAGCCCACCAGCCCACGGTCGCGGCGCTGATCGCCATGAAGCCCGAGCTGACAGTGGTCATGGGCCGACCGGACCACGTGCCTGATTTGGCCCTGGCCTGCATCGAGGCGGGCCTGCCGATCGTGCTGGAGAAGCCGGCCGCGGTGTCGACCGCCGCCCTGGAGCCGCTGGCAGAGGCGGCGCGCGGCCTGTTCGTCGCCGTGCCCCTGCCCAACCGATGCGGGCCAATCTGGGCGGAGATCGAGGCACTGGAGGCCGCCGGCCGGCTCGGCCCGGTCTCGCACGCCCAGTTCCGCATCGTGAACGGCCCGCCGCAGCGCTACAGGCTGGACGGCGTGCCCTGGGTGCTGGACCCGGCGATCGGCGGCGGCGGGGCGCTGCGCAACCTCGGCATCCACGGCATCGACGCTGCGCTGGCGCTGGCCGGCGGCGTCGATCTCGCCATCGTCTCGGCCGCGGTCGACCGGCGCCTGCATGGCGAGGCGGTCGAGGAGTACGCGATCGTCACCCTCCGGGCGCCGGACGGCATGATCGCGACGGTCGAGGCCGGCTACACCTATGCCTCGATGGCGCCGGGCGGCGATTTCGAATGGCGGGTCTCGGCCCGCAACGCCACCCTCATCGACCGCGGCGATAGCTGCCGCGTCGCAACGCTCGACGAGGGGCAGGTGCGCGACCTGGCGCCGATCCCGCCGGCGGACCGGTACAAGGCCTTTATGGCCGACACGCTGGACCGCTTGGCGCGCAACGCGGCGCCGGCGGTCGGGATCGGCGATTATCTGCAGGCCATGCGCCTGATCGACCGGGCTTACGCGGAGGCAAGAGCATGATCGGCATCGGCATCATCGGCGCCGGTTATTTCGGCGCGATCCATGCGCGCGCCATCGCCGTCGTGCCGGGCGCGCGGGTCGCGGCGGTCTGCCGCCAGGACATCGACGCCGCCCGGGCCTTTGCGCGGGAGCATGGCGGCACCGCCCATGCCCATTGGCAAGCGCTGCTGGACGACCCGGCGGTCGACGTGGTGCTGATCGCGACGCCGCATCACCTGCATGCCGAGATGGCAATCGCCGCGGCGCAGGCGGGCAAGCACATCCTGCTGGAAAAGCCGATGGCGCCGACGGTCGCCGAATGCGACGCGATCAACGCCGCGGTCGAGCGGGCGGGCGTCCATCTGATGGTCGGCCACGTGCTGCATTTCGCCCTGCCCTGCCTCGCCGCCCGGGAGATCATCACGTCCGGCGATATCGGCCGTCCGGTGCTCGGCAGCAGCTGGCTGATCAAGCTGTGGATGGAGGCGAACCGCCAGCCCTGGCACCTGTCGCGCCAGACCGGCGGCGGCATGCTGCTGACCGCCGGGATCCATGCGCTTGATCGGCTGGTCTGGCTGATGGACGGCCCGGTGGCGGCGGTCTCGGCCATGGCCGGCACCCATTTCCACGACCAGGAGGCCGACGACACGGCGCTGATGCTGCTGCGCTTCGCCGACGGACGGATCGGCCAGGTGGCGAGCGTCGGCTACCGCAACGGCGGTGTCGGCTTCGCCATGGACCTGGTCTGCGAGGCCGGGGCGCTGCGTCTCGATTTCGACCAGGGCGTCGCGATCGGCCGTGGCGGCGCCTGGACCCCGGTGCCGAACTCGATCGAGCCGGACTGGGCGCAGCGCGCGGTCGAGCGCGAGTGGCAAGCCATGCTCGCCTTGATCGCCGGCACCGGGCCGAACCCGGCGGATGGCGCCTATGCCCGCCATCTCATCGCTTGCATCGAGGCGGCCGGGCAGTCCGAACGGTCCCGCCGCGAGGTCGCACTGCCAGCCACCCCGACAAGAATTCCTAATTCAGGATAGCTTTGTAAAATCTCAGATTCGTCTTGTGAGATGTCACGTACAATGCCACGCTGCCCGGCATGTACGATTCGTCCTCGCCCTTCGCCCAGATCCGGCCCCCCGGTGCCGAGCCGAAGACGGCTTTCGCCCTGAAGCGGCTGCGCCGGGCCGTCATCGAATGCGAGCTGCGGCCGGATGCCGAATGCTCGGAGCCTGAGCTCGCCAAGCGCTTCGGCCTGGGCCGCGCCGCCGTCCGCACCGCCCTGACCACACTGGCGGCCGAAGGGCTGGTCGCGGTCGAGCCTCGCCGCGGCTGGCGTGTGGCGCCGCTCACCGGCGCGCTGATCGGCGACGTGATCCGTGCCCGGAAAGCGGTCGAGCCCGGCTTGGCCGACCTCCGGCTTTCGCCCGCCGCCGTCGCCGGACTGATGGCGCTGACCCGCATGGGCGTCGCGCTGCAGGGGCGCGAGGACCGCCAGGCGCTGGTCACCTTGCGCGCCACCGACCGTCAGATCCTGGACCAGCTGGCCAGCCAGGCTGGCGGGCTGGTCGGCGGCTGGCTGGACCAGGTCTGGAACCAGGCGGACCGGATCACGGCCTTCTTCGACCTCGCCGGGCGACACCACCAGCCGATCGGACGGGAACCGCTGATCACTGCCCTCGCGGCTGGCGACGCGGCGGCGGCGCGGCGCGAGATCGCGGCCGCGATCGCTTCCTTCCAGGACTTCGCCACCGACGCCCTGTTCTCCCTGTCCTCGTCCCTCGACGTGGCGGGGAGCGCCGGGCGTCAACGACAAACCAGGCCGACAGCGCGCATGGCACGACCGGATCGGCCACAACAACAGGGGGACATCACATGACGCGGATCAATTGGCTCGGCGCGGGCCTGGGCGTGGCGCTCGGGGCGATGATGCTGGCGGCGGCGCCGGCGATGGCCAAGGACCGGCTCACCGTCGACCTGGTGAACGAGCCGTCCTCGCTAGACCCGCAACTGCAGTGGAACCCGGACAGCTACTACGTCTACCGCAACGTCTTCGACAACCTGGTCACCCGCGACGACAAGGGCGAGATCGTCCCGCAGGTCGCGACCTCCTGGAAGTATCTCTCGGATACCGAGATCGAGTTCCAGATCCGCGACGACATCACCTTCCATGACGGGCAGAAGCTGACGGCGGAGGACGTCGCCTTCAGCGTCCGCCGCATCACCGACCCGAAATTCGCCAGCCCGCAGCTGGGCCAGTTCAACAAGATCACCGGCGCCGAGGCGACCGGCCCGACCACGGTCCGGCTGAAGACCGACGGCCCCTACCCGGCCCTGCTGGCCCAGCTGGTGAAGCTGTCGATCGTGCCGAAGCATGTGGTCGAGGCGGTGGGCAACGACGCCTTCAACCAGAAGCCGGTCGGCAGCGGTCCGTACAAATTCGAGGGCTGGCAACGCGGCGTCGCCGTGACCCTGACCCGCAACGATTCCTATTGGGGGCCGAAGGGGCCGTTCCAGACCGCGGTGTTCCGCGCCGTCCCGGACGCCTCCACCCGCGTGGCCGACCTGCAGGCCGGCACCGCGGACCTCGTCGTCACCCTGGACAGCGACCTCGCCGCCCAGATCCAGGGCTCGGACAAGGTCAAGCCGCTGGTGGTGCTGACCGAGCGCGTCGCCTATCTGCGGCTGAACCCGCTGAAGCCGCCCTTCGACAACCCCAAGCTGCGGCAGGCCGTGGCCTATGCCATCGACAAGCAGGGGCTGACCGAGGGCATCCTGGGCGGCTACGACAAGCCGGTCGCGGAGCTGCTGACCCCCGCCCATGTCGGCTGGACCGAGGGCATCGAGGGCTTCCCCTACGATCCGGAGAAGGCCAAGGCGCTGGTCGCCGAGGCCGGCGATGCGGCGAAGGCCGAGGCCGAGCTGTCCACCGCCCCGGTCTACGACCAGCGCATCGTCCAGGCGGTGCAGCAGCAGCTGGCGGATGTCGGCCTCAATGTGAAGATCACGATGACCGACATGGCCAGCTACCTGAAGCGGTCGCAGGGCAAGCCGCAGGAGGGCGCGAGCATCACCTTCGGCCGCTGGTCCTGCGCCTGCCAGGATGCCGACGGCGTGCTGTTCCCGCTGCTGCACAGCAGCAGCGGCTGGTCCAATTACCGCAACCCCGAGGTCGACAAGCTGCTGGTCGAGGCGCGCTCGACCCTGGACGACGCCACCCGCCTCGACCGCTACGCCAAGGTCAACGAGATCGTCGCCACCGAGGTGCCGGCGCTGCCGCTGTACCAGGCGGCCATCATCTACGGCGCGGCCAAGGGGCTGAACTGGCAGCCGACGCCGAATGAGAGCCTGTTCCTGAACCGCATGTCCTGGGCGGACTGACGATGGCAAGCAGACTCAAGGCCTGCCTGCTCGGCGCGGTGCTCGCACTGGTTGCGGTGCCGGCGCTCGCCGAGGCCAAGGACCGCTTCGTGGTCGACCTGGTCAACGAGCCGTCGACGCTGGATCCGCAGCTTCAATGGAACCCGGACAGCTACTACGTCTACCGCAACATCTTCGACAACCTGGTCACCCGCGACGACAAGGGCGAGATCGCCCCGCAGATCGCGACGGCCTGGAAGGTGCTGTCCGACACCCAGGTCGAGTTCGAGATCCGCGACGGCGTCACCTTCCATGACGGCAGCACGCTGACGCCGGAGGATGTCGCCTACAGCGTCAGCCGGATCATCGATCCGAAGCTGGCCAGCCCGCAGCGGGGCCAGTTCGATAAGATCGTGAAGGCCGAGGCGAACGGCCCGCACAGCGTCGTGCTGACCCTCGCCGGCCCCTACCCGGCCCTGCTGGCACAGCTGGTGAAGCTGTCGATCGTGCCGAAGCATGTGGTCGAGGTGGTCGGCAACGACGCCTTCAACCTCAAGCCGGTCGGCAGCGGGCCATACAAGTTCGACGGCTGGCAGCGCGGCGTCGCCGTCACCCTGACCCGCAACGACGCCTATTGGGGCCAGAAGGGGCCGTTCGCAACGGCGGTGTTCCGGGCCGTGCCCGACGCCGCCACCCGGCTGGCCGACATCCAGGCCGGCAGCGCCGACCTGGCGGTGTCGCTCGATTCCGACCTGGCCGGCCAGCTCGAGGCCTCGGGCAAGGGCAAGCGGCTCTATACGCTGACCGAGCGTTTGGCTTATCTGCGCCTGAACCCGACCAAGCCGCCCTTCGACGACCCCCGGCTGCGCCAGGCCGTGGCCTATGCCGTCGACAAGGAAGGCATCACCGAAGGCATCCTCGGCGGCCTGGACAAGCCGATCGGGCAGATGCTGACACCGGCGCATTTCGGCTGGTTCGAGGACATCCCCGGCCTGCCCTATGACCCGGACAAGGCCAAGGCCCTGGTCGCCGAGGCCGGCGGCTCGCCCAAGGTCGAGATCGCCACCGGCGCCTTCTTCGACCAGCGCGTGGTCCAGGCCATCCAGCAGGAGCTGGCCGATGTCGGCTTCGATGCCAGCATCAAGCTGGTCGACACCCCGACCTTCCTGAAGCTGATCCAGCAGGGCGCGCAGGGCGGCCCGGTCCTGGCCGTCAGCCGGTCCTCCTGCGCCTGCCAGGATGCGGACGGGGCGCTGTACCAGCTGTTCCATTCCGGCAATTCCTGGACCATCGTCGAGAGCAAGGAGCTCGACGGCTGGCTGGACGACGCCCGGTCGACGCTGGACGCCGACCGGCGGCTGACCGACTACCGCAAGGTCAGCACCTTCATCGCCAAGGAGATCCCGGTGGTGCCGCTGTTCCAGACGGTGGCGATCTACGGCGCCGCCAAGCCGCTGCAATGGACGCCGACGCCGAATGAGAGCCTGTTCCTGAACCGCATGTCGTGGTCGGAGTGAGGGAGGACCGGCACCCGGCATGACCGCCTTCCTGCTCCGCCGCCTGGGCCAGGCGCTGCTGACGATTTTCGGCGTCGCCACGCTGATCTTCTTCCTGCAGCGCCTGACCGGCGACCCGACCTACCTGCTGGTGCCGGACACCGCGACCCAGGCGGATATCGAGGCGCTGCGCCATGCGCTGGGCTTCGACCGGCCGCTCTGGGTGCAGTACCTGTCCTTCCTGGGCGAGATCGCCCGCTTCGACCTGGGCCGGTCGGTGGTGCAGCACGTGCCGGTCCTGGACATTATCGCCTCGCGCCTGCCCTACACCCTGGCATTGGCGGCCGGGGCGCTGCTGATCGCCTGCGGCATCGGCATCCCGGTCGGGGTGGCGCTGGCACTGTGGCGCGACCGCTGGGCCGCCCGGCTGCTGGCCGGGCTGGTGCTGGCGGCGCAGAGCATGCCGACCTTCTGGAGCGGCATTCTGATGATCCTGGTCTTCGCCGTCACGCTGGGCTGGCTGCCGCCTTCCTCCACCGGCGGGATCGACCATCTGGTGATGCCGTCGGTGGCGCTGGGCCTGCTCAGCATGGCGACCTTCGCCCGGGTGACGCGGACGGCCCTGCTGGAGGAGCTGTCGAAGGACTATGTCCGCACCGCCCGCGCCCGCGGCGCCGGGACCGGGCGCCTGCTGCTGCGCCACCTGGCCCGCAATGCCTCGATCCCGATCATCACCGTCGCCGGGCTGGAGATCTCGAACCTGCTGGCCGGCGCGGTGATCGTCGAGACGGTGTTCGCCTGGCCGGGGCTGGGGCAGCTGACGGTGCAGTCGATCCTGGCGCGCGACTTCCCGATCGTGCAGGGGGTGGTGCTGCTGGGGTCCTTCGTCACCGTCGCGCTGAACCTGCTGACCGACGTCCTCTACACCGCCGTCGACCCGCGCATCCGGCTGGGGAATGCACGATGAGTGCCGCCGTCGATACATCTCCGGCCCCTGCCGCGCGTCGGCCGCTGCGGCGCGCCTTGCCCTTCATCATCCTGCTGGCGCTGTTCGCCCTGGCCGCGGTGCTGGCGCCGCTGGTCGCGCCCTACGACCCGAATGCCCAGAACCTGCTGGGCCGGCTGAAGCCGCCGGGCACCGTCGCCCGCAACGTGCACTATCTGCTGGGCAGCGACGAGCTCGGCCGCGACCTGCTGAGCCGCCTGGTCTGGGGCGCCCGGATCTCGCTGCTGGTCGCGGTGCTGTCGGTGCTGATCTCCGGCATCGTCGGCACTGTGCTCGGCATGCTCGCGGGGTATATGCGCGGGCCGGTCGAGATGGTGGTGATGCGGGTGGTCGACGTGTTCCTGTCGGTGCCGGCGATCCTGCTGGCCATCATCACCGTCGCCGTGGTCGGGCCCGGCCTCTTGAACGTCATCCTGGTGCTGGCCCTGACGCGCTGGCCGCGCTACGCCCGCGTCGCCTACGGCCAGACCCTGTCGATCGCCGGCCGGCCCTATGTCCGGCTGTCGGCCTTCATGGGCGCCGGGCCGCTGCGCGTGCTGTTCCGCCATATCCTGCCGAACATCCTGGGCGCCGTGACCGTGGTGGCGACGCTGGAGTTCGGGCTGATGGTGCTGTTCGAGGCCGGTCTGTCCTTCCTCGGCCTCGGCGTGCAGCCGCCGACGGCCAGCTGGGGCGCGATGCTGTCGACCGGCCGCAACTACGTCGCCACCGCCTGGTGGATCGCAACGTTCCCCGGCCTCTGCCTGTTCCTGCTGGTGCTCGCCGCCAACCTGATCGGCGACGCGCTGCGCGACCGTCTCGACCCCCACAGCCGATGAGGTGACCATGAACATCCCGAGCGATCTGAACGGCAAGCGCGTGGTGGTGACCGGCGCCTGCGGCGTGGTGGGCAGCTGGATCGCCGCCGCCTTCGCCGAGGCCGGCGCCAGCCTGTGCCTGACCGACACCTCGGAGCCCGATCTCGACCGCCTGGCGATGAACCTGAAGGGCGACCGCTTCACGTATGCGGCCGACCTGCGCCAGGAGACGGAGATCGACGGGCTGGCCGCCGAGATCGCCGTCCGCTGGGGCACGGCGGACATCCTGGTCAACAACGCCGGGGTCTATCCCAGCGGCTTCCTGCTCGACATCGATGTCGCGGAATGGGACCGGATCTTCGACGTCAACCTGCGCGCGCCCTTCCTGCTGACCCGCGCCCTGGCCAGGCAGATGATCGCCGCCCAGGCCCGCGGCAGCATCATCAACATCTCCTCCGGCGCCTCGCGCAAGATGCGGCGGACCGTGGTGCCCTACTGCGTGTCCAAGGCGGCGCTGGACCGGCTGACCAAGGGCTTCGCGCTGGAGCTGGCGGAGTTCGGCATCCGGGTCAACGCGGTCGAGCCCGGCTTCATCGCCGGCAGCAAGGTCAGCCTGCTGACCGAGGAGCATGTCGAGGCGACCAGCGGGTCGATCCCGCTCGGCCGGCCCTCCTCCGCCGCCGATGTCGGCAATTCCGTGCTGTTCCTGGCCAGCGATGCCGCCGCCTACATGACAGGGTCGACGCTGACGGTCGACGGCGGCAACTCGATCGGGTCGATGACCGTCTACCAGGCCAAGAAGTCGCCGCTCTAAGGAGGATCCGATGGTCCAGCCCTGGCCGCGCTACCAATGGCCGGAAGGTCGTGACAGCGCCTTCTGCTTCACCGTCGATGTCGATGCGGATTCGCCTTATCTCTGGCAGCAGCGGGCGCCGGAGGCGACGCGCTCGCTGGGCCAGCTGGAGCAGCGCCGCTTCGGGCCGCGGCTGGGCATCTGGCGGCTGCTCGACTTGGCTGACCGCTTCGGCATCAAGGGCAGCTTCTTCGTGCCCGGCGCGGTGGCCGAGGCCAACCCCGAGCTGCTGCCCGCCTTCCTGGAGCGCGGTCACGAGATCGGCCTGCATGGCTACTTCCACGAGATCGTGGCGCAGAGCAGCGACGCCGAGTTCACCGGCGCGCTGGAGGCGGCGATCGAGGTGTTCCGGCGCCAGACCGGCGCGGTGCCGAAGGGCTTCCGCTCCCCAGCCTGGGAGATGACGCCGCACATGCTGGCGGAGATCCGCCGGCATGGATTCTGGGACAGCTCGCTGGCGGGCGCCGACCACCCCTATGAGATCGACGGCGTGGTCGAGGTGCCGGTGCAATGGGCGATCGACGACGCCGTGTTCTTCAAATTCTCCGGCGGCGGCACCGACCAGTGGCCGCCCGAGGCGCCGGGGCCGATCCTGGAGGGCTGGCTGGACGAGTGGGAGGTCCTGCGCCGCCTCAACGGGCTGTTCATGCTGACCGTCCATGACTGGATCTCCGGCCGTGCCCAGCGGCTGCGGCTGCTGGAGCGCCTGCTGGAGCGGATCACCACAGCACCCGGCGTCTGGATCGCCACGGTCGGCGAAGTCGCGGCCTGGCATGCCGGGTCGGCCAATGCCGGGCGCTTCGTCGCCGCCTCCGACATCCCCGGCCCGGTGGAGCCCCGCCGCTTCGGGCGTACGGCATGAATGTGAGCGCGCGCAAGACCGAGATCCGCAGCCGCCACGGCCTGGTCGCGGCCCAGCACCGTTATGCCGCCGAGGCCGGCGCGGCGGTGCTGGGCCGTGGCGGCAACGCCATGGACGCGGCGGTGGTGGCGGCGCTGGTGCTGAGCGTGGTCGAGCCCTGGCTGTCGGGCATCGGCGGCGGCGGCTTCCTGTTGCATGCCGATGGCTCGAGCGGCGCGGTCTCGGCGCTGGATTTCAACGTCCGCACCCCGGCGGCGCTGAACCCGGCCGACTATCCGCTGGCGGGGGCCGACACCGGCAACTGGTTCCAGTGGCCGTCGGTGGTCGAGGACCGCAACCTGATCGGCGGCCCCTCGATCTGCGTCCCCGGCGCCGTCGCCGGCCTGGCCGCGGCGTTGGAGCGCTTCGGCAGCATCGGCTGGGCCGAGGCGCTGGCGCCCGCCATCGACCATGCCGAGCGGGGGCTGGAGATCGACTGGTACGCCGCCTTCTGCATCTCGATCGAAGCCGCAGCCCTCGGTCGTTTCGCGCCGACGGCCGCGCTGCTGCTGGAGGACGGCGAGGCGCCGAAGGCGGCGGATGGAAAGCACCGCCCGATGTCGGCCAAGGCGCAGATGCTGCGGCGGCTGGCGCAGGAAGGCGCCCGAGACTTCTACGAAGGCGAGATCGCGCGCGACCTGGCGGGCGACCTGGCCGAGGCCGGGTCGCGCATCATCGCGTCCGACCTCGCCGCCTACCAGCCGCGCTGGGCCGAGCCGCTGCGCGGCGCCTATCGCAGCCGGGACGTCTGGGCCATGCCAGGGCTGAGCGGCGGCCCCAGCCTGCTGCAGGCGCTGGACCTGCTGGCGCCGCGCACCGGCTGGGGCGACCGGCCGGACGCTCGGGCGGCGCTGGCCTATGCCCGGGCGGCGCGCGAGGCCTACCGCCGCCGCCTGACCGGCATGGGCCATGCCGGCCTCAGCAGCGATCCCGGCTGCACCAGCCATGTCAGCGTGGTCGACGCGCAGGGCAACATGGTCTCGCTGACCAACACCCTGCTGTCCCGATTCGGGTCGAAGGTGGTGCTGCCCCGCGCCGGCATCCTGATGAACAACGGGATGATGTGGTTCGACCCGCGGCCGGGCCAGCCGAACTCGATGGCCGGAGGCGCCCAGCCGCTTGCGAATATGTGCCCGCTGATCCTGGGCCGCGACGGCCGGCCGGAGCTGGCGATCGGCGCCGCAGGCGGCCGGTCGATCTTCCCGGCCCTGCTGCAGCTGATCTCCTACGTTGTCGATTACGGCATGACGCTGGAGGAGGCGTTCCACACGCCGCGGGTCGATGCCAGCACCCCGACCATCAAGGTGAATGCGGCCGCGGCGCCGGATGTCGCTGCCGCCGTCGCCCGCGACTTCCCCGTGCAGATCGTCGAGGATACGCTGTATCCGGTGAACTTCGCCATCGCCTCCGCTGCCGCGCGCGATCCAGGGACCGGCGAGACGGTCGGCATGGCCCACCCGACCAGCCCCTGGTCCGGCGTCGCGGTCGGAGGACCGGCCGATGCCGACTGAGGCCCCGCCCCTGCTCGCCATCGACGGGCTGCGGGTCGCCATCGGCGGCCGGTCCGTGGTCGATGGGGTGTCGCTGTCGATCCGCCGCGGCGAGGTGCTGGCCCTGGTCGGCGAGAGCGGCTGCGGCAAGAGCCTGACCGCCCTGTCGGTGCTGCGCCTGCTGCCGGCCGCCGCGCGCGTCGCCGGCGGCTCTATCGCCATGGAGGGCACCGATCTGTTGGCACTGGACGAAGCGTCGCTGCGCGACCTGCGCGGCAACCGGGTGTCGGTGATCTTCCAGGAGCCGGTGGCGTCGCTGAACCCGCTGGTCCGGGTCGGCGACCAGGTGGCGGAGAGCCTGCGGCTGCATCGCGGCGCCTCGGCCGCCGCCGCCCGGGCCGAGGCCGTGGCCATGCTGGCGCGGGTCGGCATCGCCGATCCGGAGCGGCGGGCCGGGCAGTTCCCGTTCGAGCTGTCGGGCGGCATGTGCCAGCGGGTGATGATCGCGTCGGCCCTGATCTGCCGGCCGGAGATCCTGATCGCCGACGAGCCGACAACGGCGCTGGACGTCACCATCCAGGCGCAGATCCTGGATCTGCTGAAATCGCTGCGTGCCGAGGCCGGCAGCGCCATTCTGCTGATCACCCACGACATGGGCGTGGTCGCCGACATGGCCGACCGGGTGGCGGTGATGTATGGCGGCACGGTGGTCGAGAGCGGGCCGGTCGATGCGATCTTCGACGCCCCGGCCCATCCCTACACCAAGCTGCTGCTGGCGACCGTGCCGCGGCTGGACGGCCCGCGCCGCGAGGAGCTGAAGACCATCGCCGGCGCGGTGCCGGATGCGGCGAGCTGGCCGCAGGGCTGCCGCTTCCGCACCCGCTGCCCGCTGGCCGATGAGCGCTGCGCCGAGGCGCCGCCGCTGGAGCCGGCGCAGGGCGATCCCGGCCACCTCGCCGCCTGCTGGCATGGCGACCGCGTCGGGGCGCTGGCATGACCCCGCTCCTCTCGGTCCGCGACCTGGCGGTGCATTTCCCGGTCCGCGGCGCCGCCAAGGGCGCCGTGGTCAAGGCGGTGGACGGCATCTCGCTCGACCTCGAGGCCGGCCGCACCCTGGCGCTGGTCGGCGAGAGCGGCTGCGGCAAGTCGACCACCGGCTACGCCATCCTCGGGCTGGAGCGGGCGACGCGCGGCACCGTCGCCTTCGAGGGCCGCGACGTCACCCACGCCGCCGCGGCCGAGCGCCGCGCCCTGGCCGGCGCCATGCAGATCGTGTTCCAGGACCCCAGCGCCGCGCTGGACCCAAAGATGCGGATCGACGCCAGCATCGCCGAGCCGCTGGCGATCCGCGGCACGCCCGGTGCCGAGCGCCGGCGGCGCGTGGCGGAGCTGCTGGACCTGGTCGGCCTGCCGGCCAGCTACGCCCAGCGCACTCCCAACGAGCTGTCGGGCGGGCAGCGCCAGCGTGTGGTGATCGCCCGCGCCCTGGCGCTGTCGCCGAAGCTGCTGGTCTGCGACGAGCCGGTCTCGGCGCTGGACGTGTCGATCCGCTCGCAGATCCTGAACCTGCTGGTGCGGCTGCAGGACCAGCTCGGCCTGGCCTATCTGTTCATCAGCCACGATCTGTCGGTGGTGCGCCACATCGCCGACCGGGTGGCGGTGATGTATCTCGGCACCATCGTCGAGCAGGGCGACACCGACTCCGTCTTCGCGGCGCCGCGCCATCCCTATACCGAGGCGCTGCTGTCGGCGATCCCGCTGCCCGATCCGCGGGCCCAGCGGCAGCGCCGCAAGATCATCCTGTCCGGCGACCTGCCGAGCCCGCTGGCCACGCCCGCCGGCTGCCCCTTCGTCAGCCGCTGCCCGATCCGGGTCGAGGAGTGTGCCGCCATCCGCCCGGCGCTGCGCCCGGCCGAGGGCGGCACCGAGGCGGCCTGCCTCGTCCGAGCGGGATGACGGCAGCCGTGGTGCTGGGCTACAGCAGCCCCGGCACCACCAGCGCCAGCCAGGCCAGCAGCGGTCCGACCACCACGACGATGGCGCTGTAGATCAGCATCTGCCGGAAGAAGGCGTCGCGGTCGATGCCATGGGCGTTGGCCACCACCAGCGCGCCGTTGGTCGAGAACGGGCTGACATCGACGATGGTGGTCGAGATCGCGATCGCCGCCACCATGCCGGGCACGCCGAGATGGCCCTGCATCAGCAGCGGCACGGCCAGCGGGATGGTGGCGCCCAGCACCGCGACCGACGAGGCGAAGGCCGAGACCACGCCGGCGACGTAGCACAGCAGCAGCGCGCCCAGCAGCGGCGCCGCCATGGCCGAGACGCCGCCGCCGACATAGTCGACCGCGCCGGTCTTCTGCAGCACGCCGATATAGGTGATGACGCCGCCGATCAGCAGCACGGTCGACCAACTGATCTTGTCGACCGCGCCCTTCTGCCCGCGCGGGCAGACCAGGGCCAGGACCACGGCGACGCTCATCGCCACCAGCCCGACATTCAGGCTGAAGGCCAGCGAGGCGACGGCCAGCACCACCAGCCCGGTCAGGGTCAGCGCCTGCTCGCGGTCGAGCGCGACGTGATGGTCCTCGCCCTCGCGATGCACGGCTCCCGGCCGGGGGTCGGCTGGCCGCGCCGGCGTGCCGCCATGGCCGCGGACGGAGACCGAGGCGCCGGCCGGCGCGGCGTCGACCAGGCCTTCGAAATCATCGGACGGGCGCCGCACCGGCAGCCGGTGGCCGCCGAACACGAAGAAGATCACCAGCGCCACCGCGGCGTTGAAGGCCAGGCTGGACAGGAACAGCACGATCTCGTCGCCCGGCAGCCCGGCGTTCTTCACCACCTGGTTGGTGATGCCGCCATAGATGCTGATCGGGGAGAAGCCGCCGCCCTGGGCGCCGTGCACCACCATCAGCCCCATCAACATCGGGTGGATCTTGTAGCGGGCGGCGAAGCGCAGCGCGATCGGCGCGATGATGGCGACCGCGCCGGGGCTGACCGCGCCGATGGCGGTGAGCACGGCGGAGACCGCGAACATCACCCAGGGGATGACCGAGATGCGGCCGCCGACCAGCCGCACCGCGTAATGCACCAGCCAGTCGACCGTGCCGTTGTTCTGGGCGATGGCGAAGAGATAGGTGATGCCGACCAGGGTGACGAACAGGTCGCCCGGAAAACCGGCCAGGATCGCGGTCGCGGCTGCGGCCGGGGTCGCGTCCGAGAACACGGTTCCGACCAGGAAGGCCATGGCGAAGCCGAGGGCGCCCATGTTGATCGGCAGGGCGGTGGCGATGACGAACATCACCACCAGCCCGATGATGGATGCGATCTGCGCAGACACGTTTCCTCTCCCGTCGTTCTGGTTTTGCGGTAACCGTGCCGTGCCCCCGGACGTCAGCCCGTCCGGTCGGGCTCCAATGTCAGGAAGCGCGCCAGGGCGCTGCCGGCGTTCAGCATGTGCTCGCGCATGGCGAAGGCGGCCTCCTCCGGGTCGCCGCGGGTCATCGCCCGCAGGATCCGGCCGTGCTCGTCGCGCGACTGGCCCAGGCGGTTGGGATAGCGCAGCTGGGTCCGGCGGAACGGCAGCAGCCGGGCGCGCAGCTGCAGTGCGTGCTCGACCAGGAAGCCGTTGTGGGTGGCGCGGTAGATGCCTTCGTGGAAGGCCAGGTTGAAAGCGTCGTAGCCGGCGATGTCGCCGGACTGCAGCAGCGCCTCGGACGCCTCGTGCAGCTCGATCAGCCGGCCGCGCTCCAGCGCCGTCATCCGGTTGGTCGCCATCCGCGCGCACATCGCCTCGATCTCGGCCGTGACCTCGAACATCTCGGACAGGGTCTCGATCGTCATCGGCAGCACGACGATGCCGCGGCGCGGCCGGATCTCGACCAGCCCGGCGGCGGCCAGGTGGCGCACGGCGTCGCGCACCGGCGTGCGGGAGGCACCGTAGGTCTCGGCCAGCTGTGCCTCGTCCAGCACCGTGCCGGGCGGCAGGCGGCCGGTGGAGATCTCGTCGGTCAGCGCCAGGCGGATCCGCTCCGACAGCGAGGCGCGATCGTCAACGGGCGTATTCTCAGGGACCAAATCCAGAGCCTCCCGTGCACGTTAACTGAATTTAATGGCACAAGCGTATTCCAACATCTTGCCACAATGCAATCTCCGTATTTATATTCGACGGCAGAGACGGTATCTGTATACGCCACCCGCGGAGAGACCGATGGAAGCCGCACGGACCTGGTCGACCCTGGCCTCGCACAAGCAGAGGCGCCTGGAGCGGGCGGCGGCCTTCGCCGACGGTCCGGTGCTGAAGCCGGATCGGATCGGCGACGCGCTGACGGCGCTGCTCGAGCCGGGCGACCGCGTCGCGCTGGAAGGCGACAACCAAAAGCAGGCGGATTTCCTGTCCCGCTCCCTGGCCGCGCTCGACCCCGCCAAGGTCCACGACCTGCACCTGCTGATCTCGACCCTCGGCCGGCCCGAGCATCTCGACCTGTTCGAGCGCGGCATCGCCCGCAAGGTCGATTTCTCCTTCGCCGGGCCGCAGAGCCTGCGCGTGGCGCAGCTGCTGGAGGACGGCAAGCTCGAGATCGGCGCGATCTACACCTATGTCGAGCTCTATGCCCGGATGTTCGTCGACCTGACGCCGCAGGTGGCGCTGGTCTGCGCCGAGCAGGCGGACCGGCACGGCAACCTCTACACCGGCGCCAACACCGAGGACACGCCGACCATCGTCGAGGCCACGGCCTTCCGCCACGGCGTGGTGGTGGCCCAGGTCAACGAGATCGTCGACGAGCTGCCGCGGGTCGACATCCCGGCCTCCTGGGTCGATTTCGTGGTCGAGGCCGACCGGCCCTTCGCGGTCGAGCCGCTGTTCACCCGCGACCCGCGCCATATCGGCGAGCTGCAGATCCTGATGGGGATGATGATCATCCGCGGGATCTACGAACGGCACGGAGTCACGTCCCTCAACCACGGCATCGGCTTCGACACCGCGGCGGTGGAGCTGCTGCTGCCGACCTATGGCGAGAGCCTGGGGCTGAAGGGGAAGATCTGCCGCAACTGGGCGCTGAACCCGCATCCGACGCTGATCCCGGCGATCGAGAGCGGCTGGGTCGAAAGCGTCCACTGCTTCGGCAGCGAGGTCGGGATGGAGGATTATATCCGCGCCCGGCCGGACATCTTCTTCGTCGGCCGCGACGGCAGCCTGCGGTCGAACCGCGTGTTCTGCCAGCTGGCCGGGCAATACGGCGTCGACCTGTTCATCGGCTCGACCCTGCAGATGGATGCGGACGGCAACTCCTCCACCGTCACGCTGGGCCGGCTGGCCGGGTTCGGCGGCGCGCCGAACATGGGCCACGACCCGCGCGGCCGCCGCCACGCCAGCGCCGCCTGGCTCAGCCTGATGACCTCGAAGGCGCCGGTCGCCCGCGGCCGCAAGCTGGTGGTGCAGTCGGTCGAGACCTTCAAGTCGGGCGGCGTGCCGGCCTTCGTCGAGACGCTCGACGCGGTCGAGGTCGGCCGCAACAGCGGCATGCCGATCGCTCCGGTGATGATCTATGGCGACGACGTCTCCCATGTCGTGACCGAGGAGGGCATCGCCTATCTCTACAAGGCCGAGGGCGGCGAGGAGCGGCGCGCTGCCATCGCCGCGGTGGCCGGCGCCACCGAGATCGGCCGGCGGGCGGAGGCGAAGCGGACCGCCGACCTCCGGGCCCGCGGCATCGTCGCCTATCCCGAGGATCTCGGCGTCAGCCGGCTGCAGGCCAACCGGTCACTGCTGGCGGCGCGCTCGATCGACGACCTGGTGGACTGGTCCGGCGGGCTGTACCAACCGCCCGCCCGGTTCCGCAGCTGGTGACCGGCCATGGGCATCACCCTTCCCCTGGCTGTTGAGCCCGCCGCCGCGCTTGATCCCGACACCCTCGCCGATCTCGCCGCCTGGGCGCTGGTCGAGGAGGCGGAGCTGACCCCGAAGCCCGGGCTGGTCGACCGGCGCGGCCCCGGCGCGCATCGCGACCTGGACCTGGACACGCTGCGCCGCAGCGCCCGGGCCCTGCGCCCGGCCTTCCGGGCCATGGCCGAGGCCGCCCGAGGTCGCGTGCCGGACCAGGCGCTGCGCGAGGAGCTGGCCGCGATCGGCCGGGTCGGGGAGATCCACATGATGGCGGCGACCGGCGGCAGCAACACCCATCGCGGCGCGATCTGGGCGCTGGGGCTGCTGCTGGCTGGGACGGCGATCGCCGGTTCGGCCGACCCTTGCCGCATCGCTGCGACGGCCGCCGCCATCGCGCAATGGCCCGACCGCTTCGCGCCGCAGCGTGCAAGCAACGGCGAGAAGGTACGGCAGGCGCATGGTGCCGCCGGCGCCCGCGGCGAGGCGCAGGCCGGCTTCCCGCATGTCGTCGCCGTCGCCCTCCCCGCCCTGCGGGCCAGCCGCTCCGCCGGGGCCAGCGAGACCGAGGCGCAGTTGGACGCGCTGCTGGCGGTCATGGCGTCGCTGGACGACACCTGCCTGCTGCATCGCGGCGGCCGCCCGGCGCTGGAGGCCGCGCAGGCCGGCGCCCGCGCCGTGCTGGCCGCCGGCGGCACCGCGACCCCGGCCGGCTGCGCGGCGCTGCAGGCGCTCGACGCCGACCTTCTCGCCCGCTGGGTCTCGCCCGGTGGATCGGCGGACCTGCTGGCCGCCACCCTGTTCCTCGACCGCATCGACCGGAGCTTCGCCCCATGGAACGCCTGAGCTTCGACTACCCCGCCACCGCGACCGTGCCGAAGCGCGCCCATGTCGGCGTCGTCGGCTCCGGCAATCTCGAGGTGCTGATCGAGCCCTCACCGGACGGCCAGGCCCATATCCGCATCACCACCAGCGTCGACGGCTACGGCGCGGTGTGGCGGGTGGTGCTGGACCGCTTCATCGCCCGCCACGGCGTCGCCGCCGCGGTCGAGATCAACGATTTCGGCGCCACGCCCGGCATGGTGGCGCTGCGCCTGGAACAGGCGGTGGAGGCCACGAGATCATGAACGCCATCGCAACCCGCAACAGCTTCATCGAGCTGACTGCCCGCGACCGCGCCCAGGCGCTGCTGGACGACGGCAGCTTCCGCGAGATCCTCGGGCCGTTCGACCGCCTGGTCTCGCCCTGGCTGCCGCTGCAGGGCATCACCCCCCAGTCCGATGACGGGGTGGTGCTGGCCCGCGGTCGCATCGACGGCCAGCCGGCCGTCGTGGCCGCGATCGAGAGCGCCTATCAGGGCGGCAGCATGGGCGAGGTCGCCGGCGCCAAGATCGCCGGCGCCCTGGAACGGGCGCTGGTCGACCACGAGCGCGGCATCCCAACCCGGCCGGTGATCCTGTTCGAGACCGGTGGCGTGCGGCTGCAGGAGGCCAATCTGGGCCTCGCCGCCATCGCCGAGATCCAGGCTGGAATCGTGGCGCTGCGGCCGCACGTGCCGGTGATCGGGGTGATCTCCGGCATGGTCGGCTGCTTCGGCGGCATGTCGCTGGCGGCGACGCTGTGCAGCACGCTGATCGTCACCCGGCAGGCCCGGCTCGGCATGAACGGGCCGGAGGTGATCGAGCAGGAGGCCGGGATCGAGGAGCTGGATTCCTCCGACCGCAAGCTGATCTGGAGCCTGATCGGTGGCGAGCAGCGCCAGGCCGCCGGCTTCGTCGACACGCTGGTCGCGGATGACGCCGGGGCGATCGCCGACGCCGTGCGAGCCGCCTTCGCCGCCGGCCTGCCGAAGCAGCATCGCAGCGCTGCGGTAGAGCTGTACCGGGCGCGGCTGGCGGCGATCGACCCCGCCGCGCCGCCGACGCCGGAGCAACTGAGAGGCCTGTGGGGCGAGGAGAGCGTGTCATGAGCAACTCATCCGACAGCCGGGGCCGGCTCTGGCTTTCAGTCCTGGCCGGCCCGGGAGCCGCGGTCGAGGGCACGTCGACCGTGCTGATCGCCGACGCACCGCTGGGCGGTGAGACCGCGCGCTTCATCGCCGTGGTGCCCGACCCGGCCAACCGCTTCCCACGGGCCCGGCACGGCGAGGTCGCACTGGAGGAAGGCTGGGGCCTGGCCGCGGCGGTGCGGGCCGTGATCGAGGCCGACCGAAATGGCACCCGGCGCCCGATCGTCGCCGTGGTCGACGTCACCAGCCAGGCCTATGGCCGGCAGGAGGAGATGCTGGGCATCCACCTGGCCTGCGCCGCGGCGGCCGACGCCTATGCCGCGGCCCGGCTGGCCGGCCATCCGGTGGTGGCGCTGCYGGTCGGCAAGGCGATGTCCGGCGCCTTCCTGGCCCATGGCTACCAGGCCAACCGGATCCTGGCTTTGGCCGATGACGGCGTGCTGGTGCATGCGATGGGCCGCGAGGCCGCGGCCCGCGTCACCCGCCGCACGGTCGCCGAGCTCGACCGGCTGGGCGAGCAGATCCCGCCGATGGCCTATGGCATCCGCAGCTACGCCGGGCTCGGCCTGCTGCACCGGCTGATCGAGGGTGTTTCGGCTGAGGCGCCGGACGCTGCGGATGTCGAGCGGGTGCGGGGCGAGCTGACGGCGGCAGTGGCCGACATCCGTGCCGGCGGCACCCGCGACCTGTCCTCCCGCCTGACCTCCCCGGCGGCCCAGCAGGGCCGGGCCGCCTCGATCGAGGTGCGCCGACGCCTGGCCGAGCAATGGGACGTGGCGTGAGTCTGGTCGCAGTTCTTCACAACCCTTCACCTCGTCATCCCCGCGAAAGCGGGGATCTCCTCACGTCTTGGTCGGAAAGGGATTCCCGCTTTCGCGGGAATGACGTCCAAGAGAAAGGGGAGAGTTGTGAAGGGCCTTTTCAACCGCACGACCTGCTGCGGGTCGATCCCGTCGCTGTCGTCGAGTTAATCCGGGAACTGCCCGGCTGGGCAGCGGCGTCGCTAGCAGTGGTGCCCTGGGTCGTCGTGCGTCGAACCGTGTCTTACGACGGCCTGTTCCCGGTCGGCATCCGCGGAGATCGGCGTTCCGAACGCTGCGCCGCCTGGATACCGCCGGGCGCAGTCGTCGAGTGCCGCACACCTGAGGATCTGGCCACTGCCCGAGCCTGGGAGAAGCATCCGCGCCGGACCGAACTTCCGGCTCTGTCTGCGCTCGACGCCGTCGCCGCCCTGCTCGCCGGACTGGAGTGGGGCCCGGCCGGCAGCGTCGGTTTCGAGCTCGCCACCGGCCGTCTCGCGGCGCATTCGGACAGCGACCTCGACATCGTCCTGCGCGCGCCGGGCCGGATCGGCCGCAGCGAGGCCGGCCGCCTGCTGGCGGCCCTGGCCACGCTGCCGGTTCGCGTCGACGTCGCGGTGGAGACACCGCTCGGCGCCTGCAGCCTGGCCGAGATCGCCGCGGGCGGCGCCGTCGTGGTCAAGACTCCCATCGGGCCACAGCTGGTCCGCGATCCCTGGGCCGAGCTGGCGGCATGAGTCTCGCCTTCCTGTTCCCCGGCCAGGGGGCACAGAGCCCCGGTTTCCTGCACCGGCTGCCGGAGCACCTCGCCGTCGCAGCGACGCTGGCAGAGGCCACGGCCGTGCTCGAACGGGAGGTCCTGGAACTGGACGGCGACGCCGCCCTGCAATCGACGGTGGCGGTACAGCTCGGCCTGCTCGTCGCCGGCGTCGCCACGGCGCGAGCCCTGGCGGCGGAGGGCGTCGTCCCGGCCATGGTCGCGGGCCTGTCGGTCGGGTCCTTTGCCGCCGCGGTAACGGCGGGGGCGATCGGCTTCGCCGACGCGCTACACTTGGTTGACTGCCGGGCGCGGTTGATGGAGCAGGCCTGCCCGGCCGGGTTCGGCATGGTGGCCGTTACCGGCCTGCCGCAGCGCCGGGTGGAGGCGATCGTCGCCGAGGCCGGCAAGATCGCCCCCCTCTATCTCGCCAACCTCAACGGGCCGGCGGAGTTCGTGCTGAGCGGCGCCGACGCCGCGCTGGACCGCGCGATCGAGGCGGCGCAGCAGGCCGGCGCACGGCGGGCGGAGCGGCTGGCCGTGGCCGTGCCGTCGCATTGTCCGCTGATGGACGGGGCCGCGGCGGACCTGACGGCGGCGGTCGAGTCGGTCCCGGTAACAGCGCCGCGCATCGCCATCGTCGGCAACCGGCGGGCCCGGATGCTGCGCGACGGTGCCGCGGTGCGGGAGGAGCTGGCGACCAACCTGGCCCATCCCGTGCGCTGGTCCGACAGCGTCACCCTGATGGCCGAGCACGGCGCCACGGCCTTCCTGGAGATGCCGCCCGGCACGGTCCTGACCCGTCTGGCCGCGGCGGAATTCCCCGACCTGGACAGCCGTTGCATGGAAGGTCTGTCGCTGCCCGGCGCCGTGGTATTCACCGCCCGCGCCGGAGAGCGGTGACAGCGCCTGCAAAGGACGCCTGTCCTCGGAGCCTCCGGCCCACGCAGTGATCACATCTTCGGATCGTGCCTGGTAGGCTGCCTGCATGCGCTGCGGTTCCACAGTTGCCGCGAATGACGCAGTATCACGCTGCGAGGACCGTCGGTGTCTTACCCGGCCAGTCCCGGTCCCATCCCGTCGAGATCGCGTGTCGGAGCTGCCCCGAACCCCGAGCGGAGGCCCTTGATGGAAGTCAAATGGCTGGAAGATTTTCTCAGCCTGTCCGCGACATCGAGCTTCTCCCGGTCCGCGGAGGAGCGCCACGTCACGCAATCCGCCCTGAGCCGCCGCATCCGGCAGCTCGAGACCTGGATCGGCGTGCCGCTGTTCGACCGCACCAGTTATCCCGTGCGCCTGACCCCGGAGGGCCAGGATTTCCTGCCGCGGGCGCGAAAGATCCTGGACCTCGTGCACCAGACCCGGATCGACCTGCAGCACCGGCACGACGCCGTGGCGGAGACCCTGTCCTTCGCGACGCTGAACACCCTCTCCCTGACCTTCTTCCCGACCTGGATCCGGCGGCTGGAGAGCCAGCTCGGCCCGCTGCGCACCCGCTTCGAGACGCGGCCGACCTTCGCCGGCATCATCGCCACGCTGCTCGACGGCCATTGCGACTTCCTGCTGACCTACGCCCATGAATCGGTGCCGCTGATGAGCGACATCGCCTATTGCGAGCACCGCTGCCTGGGCGAGGAGCGGGTCATCCCGGTCTCCGCGCCCGACGCCCGCGGCCGGCCGCTGCACGCGATCGACAGCGGCGGCGGGCCGATCCAGTATCTCAGCTACGGCACCGGCTCCTTCTTCGGCCACGGGCTGGTCAAGCTGTTCGCCGGGCGCCCGCTGCCGCTCGCCGTGGTCTATGAGAACGCGATGTCGGCCGGGCTCAAGGCGATGGCGCTGGCCGGGCGCGGCTTGGCCTGGATCCCGGAAAGCCTGATCGCGGAGGAGTTGCGCTCCGGCACCCTGGTCCGGGCCGGCAACCCGACCTGGACACTGGATGTCGAGATCCGCCTCTACCGCGCCTCGGCCACCCGCCCCTGCGCCGAGCGATTCTGGTCCGCCGTTCCAGACTGGCGGGACACGACGCCCCTGCCCCGCCGGATCTCGGCGGTCTGACCGAGCGGCTGTTCCAGGAACGCCAGGCTGTCCTGCTCATCCAGCCGGTCGAGGCGGTCATACAGGTGGTCGGCCTTGTCGGCGCCGAGCGTGCCGCGGCAGCAATCGGCGAACTTGGCCCGGCGGTCGGCATCGTCGAACGGGTCGGCGATGGTGCCCTTGGCCGCGCCGCGCTCGCCCGCCAGCACCCTTCCGTCGGTGAGGCGGACCGTGACCCGGTGCGGCAGCGGCCGCGCCCGCTCCGCCTCCGCCTCCGCCTCCGCCGAATGGGAGGTCATGCCGATGCGCGGCAGCAGGTCACGCACCGGCTTGGCCCCCACCGCCTCGGGGGTGAAATCCGACAGCTCCAGCCGGTCCTTCAGCAGCGCCAGGGCGACGCAGTATTGCATCGAAAAGCGCGCCTGCATCTCGTCCGCAGGATTCGGATAGGCGAGGTTGCGCTGGTTGACGAGGCCGACCAGGGTGTCCACCGCCGCCACCTCCCCCGCCGCGAAGCCGTGCTGTGCCTTGAGGTCGAGCACGATGTCGACGGCGTTGTGGGTCGAGCCGCAGCAGGGGTGGCGCTTCGGCATCAGCCCCTCGCTCTCGATCACATGCGGCGTGCCGATCGCGACCTCGTCCCAGCCCGTGGCGTCCGGCCCGCCGAACAGCTCGCGGAAGCCCTGCGGCGCCTCCAGGATGTCGAGCCGGCCGGTCATGCCGCATTCCGCCAGCGCCGCCGCCTCGACCGCGTTTCGCGCCGCCAGCCCGGCGTGCAGCGGCTTGGCCGGTGTGCCGAACTGGCCCTTGACCCCGGCGGCCATGCTGACGGCGAGGCTCATCGCCCGGGCGATGCCGGCCTCGTCGAGTGCGCACAGCCAGGCCACGCCCGCCGCCGTGCCGATGCAGCCGACGGTCGAGGTGGAGTGCCAGCCGGCGGTGTAGTGCGACGGGTTGACCCCGCGTCCGACCGCGGCCTGCGCCTCCAGCCCGACCAGATAGGCGTCGACCAGCGCCCGCCCCGACAGGCCCCGGACCAGCGCCGGACCCAGCAGCGCCGGCACCAGCACCGCCGAGGCGTGACTGCAGGCCGGGCGGAAGTTGTCGTCATAGTCCAGCGCATGCGCCGCCGTGCCGTTGACCAGGGCGGACAGCGCCTCCGCCGCCTGCCCACCGCCGACCAGGGTGCAGCGCGGGCCGTCGGCGATCGAGCCGGCAAAGGCGGCGCGCACCGCCTGCACCGACGGATCATCGCCCCCGGCCAGCATGCAGCCGATCGTATCGGCGATGGCGTGGCGGGCCCGCAGCCGGGCGAGATCGCTGAATTCGATCCCGGAGCGGCCCCAGCGCGCGATCGCCTCGATGATGCTGACCATGGTTCCTCCGGCTCAGGCGGCCATGCCGGCCCTGCGGGCGTCGAGGATGAGGGCGAGCAGCCGGCCGAATTGGAACCGGTCGATCTCCTGTCCCTTCGCGGCGGTGTCGGCGCGGTGGACGATGACGAGGTCGAGCGGCGGGATGACGACGCAGTAGTGGCCGCCGGAACCCCAGGCGCTGTAGGTCCCTTCGGGCACGATCACGCCCGGGAAGGCGATGCCCTGCCGCGCCACCCACCACATGTAGCCATAGGCGCCGTGGGTTCCGGCATCGGAATAGGGCAGCACGCTGGCCGCCACCCAGCCCTGCGGCACCACCTCGCGGTCGGCCCAGCGGCCGTCGCGCAGGAACAGCAGTCCGAAGCGGGCGAGATCCCGGGTCGACATCCGGAACGGATAGGCCGGATGGACCGAGCACGGGTCGGGCTGCAGCCAGCCATCCGCCCGCTCCGTATCGAAGCGGAAATCCTGCAGGCCCAGCGGCCCCGCGATCCGGTCGCGGAAGGCGGCGTGGATGCCGAGGCCGGTCAGCTGCGTGTAGACCGTGCCGAGCGCGTTGAAGTCCCAGTTGCTGTAGCACCACACCGTGCCCGGCGCGTGGGCATGGCGCGGCGGCTTCAGCGACTTCATCCAGGGCGTCTCGTAGCCCGCCGGATGGAAGATACCGGACCGGGCGGTCAGCAGGTCGTAGACCGTCGCCTGCTTCTCGCGCTCGCTCAGCCCCTCGCGGTCGTCGATGCCGAGCTTGTCCAGGGTCAGCGACAGGTCGATGGCGTCGTCGCCGCGATGCGTGCCGATCAGGGCGCTGAGGAAGCTCTTGCGGATCGAATGGCACAGGTAGCGCCGGGTGACGTCGCCGCGGCTGGCGATCACCCGGCCGCCCTGCACGATCATCAGGGCGGCGGTGCCGATCCGGTCGGCATGGGACCAGACCCGGTCCAGATGCTCCAGCGACCAGCCGGCCGACCGGATGTCCTCGACCATCTCCCAGATCGCGCCGGGCCAGTGGTCGGCCAGTTCGGCTGAGATCAACAGTCTCACGGTGCCACCGACTCCCCCACCACCGGCGCCGGCCGGTAGCCGGTGCTCGCTTCCAGGAAGCGGCGCGTGTAGTCGTCCTGCGCCTGGCGGGCACGGACGCCCTGCGCCGTCATCTCCTCGACGATCCACCCCCCGTTCATCATCGCGATGCGGTCGCAGAGATGGGCGATGACCGGGAGGTCGTGGGTCACCATCAGATAGGTCAGGCCGCGGTCGCGCCGCAGCGCCTTGAGCAGGTTCAGGATCTCGGCCTGGACCGAGACGTCGAGCGCCGAGGTCGGCTCGTCCAGCAACAGGATCTCCGGCTCGATGATCAGGCTGCGGGCGATGGCGACGCGCTGGCGCTGCCCGCCCGACAGCTCGTGCGGATAGCGGTAGCGGAAGCCGCGGCCGAGGCCGACCGCATCCAGCGCCGCGTCGATCCGCTGCTCCTGCCGGTCGAAGCCGTGGATCCTGAGCGGCTCGGACAGCACCGCCCGCACCATCTTGCGCGGATGCAGCGAGGCATAGGGGTCCTGGAACACCATCTGGACCCGGCGGAAGAACGCCTTGTCGCGCTTGCGCGGCACCTCGCGGCCGCGGAACAGGATCGACCCCTGATAGCCGGTGTTGAGCCCCGCCAAGGCGCGCAGGACGGTGGACTTGCCGCAGCCGGATTCGCCGATCAGGCCGAAGGATTCGCCCTGGCGCAGGACGAAGGAGACGTCGTCGACCGCGGTCATCGCCGCGGCGCCGGAGCCGAAGGTGACGCGCAGGCCGATCGCCTCCAGGATCGTATCGGTCATGCCGCGGCTCCCGCCTGGAAGGTCGGCCCGTCGAGCCAGGCCGGGTCGCGGCTGGGCACCCGCAGCGTGTCGACCGGCCGGTCGAGCTGCGGCAGGCTGTCCAGCAGGGCCCGGGTGTAGGGATGCTGCGCCCGACGCAGCTCCTTCGCCGGCAAATCCTCCATGATCCGGCCGGCATACATCACCAGCACCCGGTCGCAGAAATCGGCCACCAGGTTGAGGTCGTGGCTGATGAACATCAGCCCGGTGCCGCGCCGGGTCACCAGCTCGTCGAGGATGGTCAGCACCTGCCGCCGCACCGTGACGTCGAGCGCCGAGGTCGGCTCGTCGGCAATGATCAGATCAGGCTCGGGGATCAGCATCATAGCGATCATGATGCGCTGCCCCATGCCGCCCGAGACCTCGTGCGGGAACAGGCGGAACACGCGCTCGGGGTCGCGGATATGGACGGCGTCCAGCATCTCCAACGCCCTTGCCTGCGCCACGCGCGCGCCGACCCGGTGGTGCAGCCGGTAGGCCTCGGTGATCTGCTTTCCGACCCGCATCAGCGGGTTCAGCGAGAATTTCGGATCCTGCAGGATCATCGAGATGCGGTTGCCGCGGATCGCCCGCATCCGGCGCTCCGAGGCGGCGAGCAGATCGATGCCATCGAAATCGAGCCGCCTTGCCGTCACCCGCGCCGCCTTGGGTGTCAATTTCATGACCGAACGGCCGGTCAGCGATTTGCCAGAGCCGGATTCGCCGACGATCCCGACCTTCTCGCGCCCGACAGCAAAGGAGATGCCGCGCACCGCCTGGATGGTGCCGCGGCCGCCGGGGAAGTCGATGCGCAGATCCTCGACCTGCAGGAGCGGCTCAGCCATGGCGGGGATCCAGGATGTCGCGCAGCCCGTCGCCGAACAGGTTGAAGGCCAGGCTGGTGAGCAGGATGGCGCAGCCGGGGATCGCCGCGATCCACCAGCTGGTCAGCACGAATTCGCGGCCGCTGGACAGCATCGCCCCCCATTCGGGGCTGGGCGGCTGCGCCCCGAGACCGAGAAAGCCGAGGCCGGCGGCGGTCAGGATGATCGCCGCCATGTTGAGCGTGATCCGCACCACCACCGAGGGCAGGCACATCGGCACCACATGGGACAGGATGATCCGCAGCGACGACGCCCCCTGCAGCCGGACCGCGGCGATGTAGTCGGAGGACCGGATCGACAGCGTCTCGGCCCGCGCCAGCCGCGCGATCGGTGGCCAGGCGGCGAGCGAGATGGCGATGATCGCGTTCTGGATGCCGGGCCCGAGCGCGGCGACGAAGGCCAGCGCCAGGATCAGGCTGGGGAAGGCCAGGAAGATGTCGACGACGCGCATCAGCACGATGTCGACCCAGCCGCCAAGATAGCCCGAGGTGGTGCCGATCAGCAGGCCGATCGGCGCCACGATCAGCGCCGTCAGCACGGCGATGTAGAGCGTGATCCGGGCGCCGAAGACGATGCGGCTGAACACGTCGCGGCCGAGCTCGTCGGTGCCGAGGAAATGCGCGGCCGAGGGCGGCTGCAGCCGGGTGGTGAGGTCCTGGGCGTAGATGTCGTGGGTCGCGATCAGCGGCGCGAACACCGCCATGACCGCGATGACCAGCAGGATGACCAGCCCCAGCAGTGCCGGGGGGTTGCCCACCAGCCGCAGCAGCTTGAGCCAGAGCTGCTGGGCGCGGGCCTGCATCGGCGAGGCCGGGACCGGGGCGTGCAGCCAGGCCCTGATCGAGCCGGAGCGAAGGGCGGTGTTGCTAGGCATGTCCGCGCTCATCGGGTGCGAGGGTCGAAGATGCGGTACAGCAGGTCGCACACCAGGTTCAGCGTCACGAAGATCATGCCGATCAGGAGCGTGCATCCGACCACCGCGTTCATGTCGCCGGCCAGCAGCGTGTTGGTCAGGTAGCGGCCGAAGCCGGGCCAGGCGAAGACCGTCTCGGTCAGCACCGCCCCTTCCAGCAGGAAGGCGTAGGACAGGGCCACCACCGTCACCACCTGCACCGCGATGTTGCGGAAGGCGTGGATCCACACGGTGCGGGCCCAGGACAGGCCCTTGACCCGCGCCGCCACCACATATTCCTGGCCCAGCTGCTCGATCATGAAGCTGCGGGTCATCCGGCTGATATAGGCCAGCGCGCTGAAGCCGAGGATCGAGGCCGGCAGGATGACGTGGCTGAAGACGTTGCCAAACACCTCCCACTGCCCCCGCAGCGCGGTGTCGAGCAGCAGGAAGCCGGTCATCGGCTCGATGTCGAACTCGTATGTGAAGTCGATGCGCCCGGGCCCGCCGACCCAGCCGAGCGTGGCGTAGAACAGCACCAGCCCCATCAGCCCGAGCCAGAAGGTCGGCGCCGAATAGCCCAGGAGGCCGACCACACGGACGATGTGGTCGACCGCGCTGTCGCGGTACATCGCCGCCAGCACGCCGAAGGGGATGCCGAGGCCGGTGCCGATGATGATGGCGACCGTCGCCAGCTCCAGCGTCGCCGGGAACACCCGGGCGATGTCCTCGACCACCGGCTTGCCGGTGGTCAAGGCGGTGCCGAGGTCGAGGCTGACGATGTCGCGCAGGTAGCGCAGGAACTGGATCCAGATCGGCTGGTCCAGCCCGAGTTGCCGGTACACCGCGTCATAGGCGGCCTGGGTGGCGTTGTCGCCGAGGATGGCGGCGACCGGGTCGAGCGGCAGCATCCGCCCGATGAAGAAGGTCAAGGCGGCCAGCCCGAACAGGGTGACGGCGACGGACAGGACGGTCCGCCCGGCCGCCAGCGCCCAGGACGAGAGCGGGTTCCGTCCTGGGGCCGCAAGCCGGCGGGGGGTGGTGGCAATGGGTGCGTCGACCATGGCGCTACTTGGCGACGGTTTCGTAATAGGTCCGGAAGCCGTTCCAGCGCCAGTTCTTCAGCGTCTTGCGGATGCCGGCGACATTGTAGGTCTGGAACATGATGGCGAAGGGCCCCTCCTGCATCATCTGCAGCTGCAGGTCGCGATAGAGCGCGTTCCGCTTCTCCGGATCCGGCTCCAGCAGCGCCGCCTCGACCGTCCGGTTCGCGTCCTCGGAGGCAAAGGAGGCGTTCCAGCTCGGATTCTGGGTCAGCTTCGCCTCGGCCCGGTTGTCCGGGTTGTAGACCAGCCGCGAGGCGTTGCCATGCGCATCGGGAACGCTGGTCTGCCACGACGACATCGAGGTCTCGAAATCCCGGCCGCGCACCCGGCTGAACAGCTGGGCATTGGCCATCCGCTCCACCGTCAGCTCGACGCCGATCCGGGCGGCGTTCTGCTGCACGCTCTGCGCGACCGGCGCGGCATGCGGCAGGGTGCCGATGAAGACGCTGGCCTTGAAGCCGTTCGGATAGCCGGCCTCGGCCAGCAGCGCCTTGGCCTTGTCGAGGTCGAGCGAGAAGGGTTGCCCTTCGGTCTCATCCAGCGCGCCGACCGCGCCGATCTGGGCGAAGCTGGCCCGCGGCACGCCGATATTCGACATCACCGTCTTGGCCAGGCCGTCATAGTCGATCAGGTACCGCATCGCCAGGCGGACCTTCGGGTTCGCGAAGATCGGGTTGGCGTTGTTGAACGACCAGTAGAAGAGTTGCGGCCGGAGGACCCGGACGATCGACACGTCCGGCGATGACTCCAGGTCCTTCAGGTCTTCCGGCGTCAGGTCGCGCGCCACGTCGACATCGCCCTGGGTCAGCAGCAGGCGCTGGGTCCCCGCCTCCGCCACATGGCGGATCAGGATGCGCTTCAGGGCCGGCGCCTGGCCCCAGTAGGTGTCGTTCGCCTGCAGCACCACGGCCTCGCCGGCGTTCCACTGCGCCAACCGGTAGGGGCCGACGCATTCGGTGCGGGTCGTCAGATACTTGTTGCCGAGATCGCGATTCGCCTCATTGGCCAGGATGGTCTTGCGGTCATGGGTGAAGGAGACGCGGTTCGCGGCGATCCCCTGCAGCACCAGGTTGGTCGGGTAGGGCTTGTCGAGCTTGAGGACGAGGGTGGCGTCGTCCGGCGCGGTGATCTGGGCGTCGACCTTGTCCTTGGTAAAGCCGTACTCGTTCAGCGTCGCCGCGTTGCCGAAGCCGAGCTTGACCACACGCTGCATCGACCAGGCCGTGTCGGCCGCCGTCACCGGGTTGCCGGAGGGGAAGGTCGCCCCCTTGCGCAGATGGAAGACGATCTGCTGGCGGTCGTCGGACACATCCCAGCGCTCGGCGAAGAGCGGCACCGCCTTGGTCTCGTCCGCCGGATCGACATCGACCAGCGGATCGCAGGTGGTCTGCACGATCTCGTTGGTCACCACCTCGCCGATCTGGGCCGGGTCGAAGGTGCTGATTGCGTCGATATTCCAGGCCATGACCAGCGCGTTCGACGGCGTGGCCGCCCCGGCGGCGAACGGCGCCGCACCGAGGACGGCGCCGCAGACCGCGCCGAGGATGAGACGAAGCGGATGGGATCCGGGCGGCGCCGGACTCGAAGCAGCGGGCATCGTGGAGCCTCCGTGCTGTTCGGAAATCGGTGTCCGGCGCCGCTACTTGCCGGCCAGCTCGTAATAGGTGCGGAAGCCGTTCCAGCTCCAATCCTTCAGCGACTTGCGGACGCCGGCGACGTTGTACATCTGGAACATGATCGCCATCGGCCCCTGCAGCAGGATCTGCTTCTGCAGGTCGTGATAGATCGCGGTCCGCTTCTCCGGATCGCTCTCCAGCAACGCCGCGTCGACCTTCTTGTTCGCGTCCTCGGAATAGAAGGCGGCGCGCCAGGCCGGATACTGGGTCAGCTTGGCCTCGGCCCGGTTGTCCGGGTTGTAGACCAGCCGCGAGGCGTTGCCATGGGCGTCGGGCACGCCGGTCTGCCAGGCCTGCATCGCGGTCTGGAACTCGCGGCCGCGGACCTTGCTGAACAGCTGGGCGTTGGCCATCCGCTCCAGCGTCAGCTCGACGCCGACCTTGGCGGCATTCTGCTGCACGCTCTGCGCGATCGGGCCGGAATGCGGCAGGGTGCCGATGAAGACGGTGGCCTTGAAGCCGTTCGGATAGCCGGCCTCGGCCAGCAGCGCCTTGGCCTTGTCGAGGTCGAGCGAGAAGGGCTGCCCCTCCTTCTCATCCAGCGCGCCGACAGCGCCGATCTGGGCGAAGCTGGCCCGCGGCACGCCGGTATAGGCCATCACCGTCTTGGCCAGGCCGTCATAGTCGATCAGATAGCGCATCGCCAGGCGGACCTTCTCATTCGAGAAGATCGGGTCGGCGTTGTTGAAGGTCCAGAAGAACAGCTGCGGCTTCAGCACCCGGTCGACCGCCACGTCGGCCGAAGCCTCCAGATCCTTCAGATCCTCCGGCGTCAGGTCGCGCGCCACATCGACATCGCCCTGGGTCAGCAGCAGGCGCTGGGTCCCCGCCTCCGCCACATGACGGATCAGCACGCGCTTCAGCTTCGGCGCCTCGCCCCAATATTTGTCGTTCGCCTGCAGCACCACGGCCTCGCCGGCGTTCCACTGGGCCAGCTTGTACGGGCCGACGCATTCTGTGTGGGTGGCGAGGTACTTGTTGCCGAGGTCGCCATTCACCTCGTTGGCCATGATCGTCTTCATGTCCATCGTGGCGGCGACGCGGTTCGCGGCGATCGACTGCAGGATCAGGTTGGTCGGATAGGGCTTGTCGAGCTTGACCACGAGGGTCGCGTCGTCGGGCGCTGCGATCTGGCTCTCGACCTTGTCCTTGGTGAAGCCGTATTCGGTCAGCGTCGCCGCGTTGCCGAGGCCGAGCTTGACCACGCGCTGCATCGACCAGGCGGTGTCGGCCGCGGTGACCGGGTTGCCGGAGGGGAAGGTGGCGCCCTTGCGCAGATGGAAGGTGATCTGCAGCCGGTCGTCGGAGACGTCCCAGCGTTCGGCGAAGAGCGGGACCACCTTGGCCTCGTCCGCCGGGTCGAAATCGACCAGCGTGTCGCAGGTGTTCTTGACGATCTCGTCGGTCACCACCTCGCCGATCTGGGCCGGGTCGAAGGTGCTGATCGCGTCGATGTTCCAGGCCATCACCAGCGCATTCGCCGGCGTGGCGGCCCCGGCGGCGACGGGCGCCGCGAGGATGGCGGCGCCGCAGGCCGCGCCGAGGAGATGGCGGAGCGGAAGGGATCCGGGCGGCGCCGGGATCGGACGGGCGAACATGGATCGAGCCTCCGTGCTTGTTCTGTCGGTGTCCGTTCGGCGCCCTCCGCGACCTTGTCTCGGGATGCCGGCCTCGTTCGTCGGGCCGGCTTCGTCCCGCAGGGTCAGGCCGCCTTCGGCCGCGGCTGCAGCGGCGGCTGGACCTCCGCCGGGATCGGGCAGACATAGGGCGTCGCCGCAACCCGCTCCTGGTGGTCCTGCTTGGCCCGCTTCATCAGCAGCTCGTCATTCATCACGTCGAGCGCCGTGCCGGCCATGACCTTGGCGGCATGGACCATGCCCTTGTGTGCGGCCGGCGCCATGCCCTGGGCGGTGATCTGCCAGGAATGGCCCGGCGTGCCGATGGCGTGGGTGGCGACCCGCGCCTGCACCGTCGGCACCACCCAGCTGACATCGGCGACATCGGTCGACCCGATCATCGGCTCGCCCCTGGAGTCCTTCGGCACGATGAAGTCGCACAGCGGCAGGTCCTTGCGCGGCGGCACGCCGACGCGGCGATAGTCGGTGAGGATGTCCTCCTCGCTCAGCGTCGCCTGGATCTGGGCGGCGTAGTCGCGGTCCGCTGCGTCGAAGGGCACCGGGCCGAGGCGCAGCAGATGCTGGTGCATCGCCTCCTCCAGCGGCGTGTTGCCAAGCATGTTGGAGACGGCGCTCATGATCGAGATCGCGACCGAGGTCTCGGTCATCATCGCGGCGCCGTGGGCGATCTTCTTGACCCGCTCGTTCAGCGCCAGCATGCCGGCCAGGTCGCGGGCGCGGATGGCATAGCGCACCTTGGCCGAGGCCTGGACGACATTGGGCGCGATGCCGCCGGAATCGATCATGGCGTAGTGGATGCGCGCGTCGGACGGCATGTGCTCGCGCATGTAGTTGACGCCGACATTCATCAGCTCGACGGCGTCCAGCGCGCTGCGGCCGAGATGCGGCGCCGCGGCGGCGTGCGAGGCGCGGCCGGTGAAGTGGAAATCCATCCGGGTGTTGGCCAGGGACAGCGCCTCGTCGACCCGGGTCAGCGATGCCGGGTGCCAGGTGATGGCGATGTCGACATCCTCGAAGGCGCCGGCGCGCACCATGAAGGCCTTGGCCGCCCCGCCCTCCTCCGCCGGGCAGCCATAGTAGCGCACCCGGCCCGGCCGGCCGGTCGCGGCCAGGAAGTCCTTGACCGCGGTGGCGGCGAGCAGGGCGGCGGAGCCGAGCATGTTGTGGCCGCAGCCATGGCCGTAGCCGTTGCCGGGGATCGGCCTGGGCTCGGCGATGTTGGCCTCCTGGCTCAGCCCCGGCAGGGCGTCGTATTCGCCGAGGATGGCGATCACCGGCCCGCCCTCGCCCGCCTCGCCCATCACCGCGGTCGGGATGCCGGCGAGGTTCTCGGTGACGCGGAAGCCCTGGGCCTGCAGCATCGCCGTGTGCTCGGCGACCGACCGGTACTCGGTGTAGGCGATCTCGGGCATGCCCCAGATCCGGTCGCTCAGCCCCACGAACTCCGTCCGCTTGGCGTCGACCAGCTGCCAGATCTTGTCGGAATTCTGCATGGTTGTCGCTTTCGATCAGAGATGGCGGTCAAGGAAGGCGGCGACGGCGCCGAAGACGTCGTGCCGGTTCTCCCGCCGCGCGAAGCCGTGCCCTTCATGCGGCACGCGGATGTAGTCGACCGGGCGGCCGAGGCCGCGCAGGCCGGAATGGATCATCTCGCTCTCGCCCGGCGGCACCCGCGGGTCGTCCAGCCCCTGGACCATCAGCAGCGGCACGCGGATGCGGTCCAGCTTATGGATCGGCGAGATGCGCTCCAGCAGGTCCTTGTCGGCGACCGGATCRCCATATTCCGCCGCCCGCAGCCGCCGGCGCCAGGGGCCGGTGGTCTGCAGCAGGGTGTGGAAATTGGCGATGCCGTAGAACTCGATGCCGAGGCGCCACAGCTCCGGGTACTCGGTCAGCACCGCCAGCACCATGAAGCCGCCATAGGACCGGCCGAACACGCCGATACGCGCCTCATCGACGTCGTCCCGCGCGCCCAGCGCCAGCCGCACGGCCCGCAAGTCGGCGACGCTGTCCGTGCGCAGCCCGACATCGTCGGCCTGGTGGTAGGGCCGGCCATAGCCGGTGCTGCCGCGGACATTCGGCGCCACCACCATGATGCCCTGCGCCAGCATGTACTGGATGTCGGCCCGGAAGGTCGGGGTCCACTGCGCCTCCGGGCCGCCATGGACGATGATCATCGCCGGGAAGCCGCCCGCCGGCGCCTCGCCCTTCGGCCGATACAGCAGGAACGGCACCTGCAGCCCGTCGAAGCTGGCGATGCGCTGCACCTCCGGCTCGACGAAGCCGCCGACCAGCTCGCTCGTCGGGGCATCGGTCAGCCGGCTCGCGATTCCCGTGGCAGCGTCCCAGTCCCAGATGCCGGGCGGGGTCGCCGCCCCTTCCAGCGGGAAGACCAGGCCGCTGCCGTCGGGACGCCAGGACACGGAACCGATCACGCCGGGCGGCAGCCCCGCCACCGCCGTCTCCGCGCCGCTGGCGAGATCGCGGACCAGGAGGCGGGTCCAGCCCTCCTCGTTGATCACATGGGCCAGCCGGCCCTGGTCGGGCGACAGCGCCATCGCCTCGATGTCCTGCTCCTCGGGCGCCACCACCCATTCCAGGCTGCGGTCGGCGAAGGACAGGAAGGCGATACCCTGGAAGTCCCGCCCCTGGTCGGTCAGCAGATACAGGCCGCTGCCGTCCTTCCGGGTCTTGACGGCGACGTAGCGCGCCCGTCCGTCATGCGGCAGGAACGGCTCATAGGCGCCGGTCTCGAGATCCAGGCGGAACAGATCCTGGTCCATCGTCGCCCGAGTGGAATCGCGCACCAGCAGCGCCTTTCCGTCCGGGAAGAAGGCCATGACCTCGCGGAACAGCTCGCCCTGATAGACGCAGCGCGCCTGCCGGGTCGCGACCTCCATCACATGGATGTCCATGTGGAAGCGGTCGCGGGCGTTCGACGAGTAGGCGATCCGCGTCCCGTCCGGCGACCAGGCGCCCCAGACATGGACCACGGTCGGGTCGTCGGTCAGCGCCACCGGCGCGCCGTCGGCGCCTGGAATCAGCCACAGCTGGTGCCGCTCGTCGCCGCCGCAATCCATGGTGAAGACCAGATCCCGGCTCTTCGGGCTGAAGGCCAGGGCGCCGACCGGCTCCGCCGTCTCCGCCGCGCGCCAGGCGGCGCCGCCTGCGACCGGCTGCAGCCAGATCTGGGCAAAGCCGGTCTCGTCGCTCAGGAAGGCCAGCAGCCCCCCATCCGGCGACAGCGCCGGGCTCTTGGCGCCGGGGATGTCGAGATAGGGGCGGATCGTCACTGGATCCGCCGGAATGGCGCCGTGGTCAGACACGTGACTGCCCCCTGCCCGAGCCCCGGCCTTCACGGCCGGACGTGCGCCCATCAAATGGGCACGCTCAAATTATGGTCATGATGTCGTCCGGCAGAGGGGACCGGCCAATTCATAATTTTCCTTGGTCTATTCCGCTTCGGCATAAGGTTTCGCGACGCCGATCGAGGTTTCAAGCCTCGATCCGCACTCCGGCCAGGCCGGCCTCGACCGTGCCGATGCGGCGGGCGGCCGGGTGGCCGGCAGCGGTGATACGGTCCAGCAGCCCGTCGGCCCGGTCTGGCGCGCAGGCGATCAGCAGCCCGCCGGAGGTCTGCGGGTCGGTCAGCAGGTGGCGGCGCCATTCCGGAAGGCCAGCCGGCAGCGTCACCTCAGCCCCGTAGCTGGCCCAGTTGCGGTGCGAGGCGCCGGTGACGAAGCCGTCTTGCGCCAGCGCCCCGGCCTGGGCGAACAGCGCCGGCGCACCGTCCCGGATCGCCAGCGTCACACCCGCACCGCGCGCCATCTCCAGGGCATGGCCAAGCAGGCCGAAGCCGGTGACGTCGGTGACGGCGTGCACCGCTTCTTCCCGCCCCAGCTCGGCGCCGATGCGGTTGAGTTGCGTCGTGCTGGCGATCAGCTCGGCATAGCCCTCGGCGGAGAGCACCTCCTTCTTGAAGGCGGCGGAATAGATGCCGACGCCGAGCGCCTTGGTCAGGATCAGCGCGTCGCCGGGCCGCGCCCCCGAGTTGCGGCGCAGCTCCGATGGCCGGCAGGTGCCGATCACGGCCAGACCGTAGATCGGCTCCGGCGCGTCGATCGAATGGCCGCCGGCGACCGGGATGCCGGCCTCGGCGCAGGTCGAGGCGCCGCCGGCCAGGATCTCGCGCACCGTCTCCGCCGGCAGCTTGCCCAACGGCATGCCGAGGATGGCCAGCGCGAAGATCGGCTGGCCGCCCATGGCGTAGACGTCGGAGATGGCGTTGGTGGCCGCGATCCGCCCGAAATCGCGCGGGTCGTCGACCACCGGCATGAAGAAGTCGGTGGTGGCGATGACGCAGCGGTCGTCGTCGAGCTGCCAGACCGCCGCGTCGTCGCCGGTCTCGGTGCCGACCAGCAGCTGCCGGAACGGCGCCGCGGCCGGCTGGCCGGCCAGCAGCTCCTGCAGCACGGCGGGCGCCAGCTTGCAGCCGCAGCCGCCGCCATGTGCGAGGCTGGTCAGACGGATCGGGCCAGGGGCGCTGTCGCGGGTTGCCAGGACCATGGGATGCTCTCTGTCGGTTCGGGCGTCGGGTCAGGCCGGGATTTCGGCCGCTTCCAAGCTGTAGGTGAAGCTGTCGGCGTCGAGGCAGTCGAGCCGCACGCCGGCGACCTCGGCCTGAGGATACATCAGGAAGCCGACCGCGGGACCGGCGCTGCCGGGCAGCGCCACGTCATGGGCATCGTTATAGGCGATCCAGTTGCCCTCCCAGGCGCCGAACAGGGTCCGATGCACCGCTGCCACCTTGGCATCGTCGAGGGCGAGCTTGCCTGGCGGCTCCTCCAGCACGACCTTGCGTACATCAGCGGGGTCGGCCGGGACCCAGCCGAAGCCGGCGAGATGGACCTCGGCCC
This sequence comes from Inquilinus sp. YAF38, assembly GCF_052113205.1. NCBI lineage: Bacteria > Pseudomonadati > Pseudomonadota > Alphaproteobacteria > Rhodospirillales > Rhodospirillaceae > Inquilinus > Inquilinus sp. YAF38. Next base: position 61,084 of record NZ_JBFRCU010000032.1, read on the forward strand.
GGCAATGCTGCGCCTTGGTGACGGTCGGGCTGTTGGCGCCGAGGCTCTTGTAGCCGAACCGGGACGGCGCGACGCGGATGCCGTAGACATCCCGCGCCGGGATGCCGGAGGCGCGCGCCAGACCGACGTAGAGGGCATTGATGTCGGCGCATTTGCCGCCGAACGGCGCGCCGGCCTGCAGCGTCGTCGCGACGTCGCCGTTGCCGCAGCCGCGCACGGCGGCGTCGCGGTAGGTGTTGGCGATAACCCACTCGTAGAGGGCACGAGCCTTGGCGAGATCGTCGCCGGCGCCGGCAGTGATGCGGTCGGCCGTCGCCTTAACGATGCCGTCGGTCGGGATCAGCGTGCTGGGCTGCAGGTAGCGCCGGCGATCCGTCTCGGACAGGGCCGGCGCCGCGCCGGGCACCGCGAGATCGACCGCGCGGTCGCGCAGGGCCGCCTGGCTGGTCAGCTCGACCCTCGGCGCGGCCCCGTCCGCCGCCCAGGCGAGATGCAGCAGGGCCGCGCCCGACGCCGGGTCGCGCTCGATTGCGGCGGAGGCGGCGTTGGTGGTCCAGCGCGTGTCACCGGGGCGGTTCCAGCCCGCCGCCTCCAGCCCGGGCAGCGGCACCCAGGCCTCGACCCGGCCGGGTCCGACCTTGGCGCGGTCGAACCCGATGCGGCTGGTCAGCGCGAAGCTGCGCCAATCGCCCGGCGACGGGGCGAACGCGGCGTCGGCCGCCGCAGCGCGCCTGGCCAGGGCGGGGGTTGCCAAGGCGGCGGACAGGGCGACGCCGGCCCGGAGAACATCACGACGGCTGCTCATGGTTTGCGCTCCTGATCTGCGCCCAGGCGGGCGGCCCGACACGGCCGGCCGCGGGAATTCGGGGATGACGGAAGACGGCGGCACCAGCGGCCAAATGCCATCGCGCCGCCCTGCGGGCGGCCGGACCGGCCTGTCGGCATCGATGCAGCCCCGCAACGCGGGAGCGCTGGAGTACGCCACGGAGCGATTGGACGGCGAAGGCGGGCGGAGCGCAATAAACTATTGTAATACCGAAGCAATACCAAGGTATAGGGCGCCAGCGCTCGTTTGACTTGGAACCCCTCCAAGCGTAGCGTTTGCCAGATCTGGCTCGTCTTTTGCGGAACTGCCTCCAGGAGGCCCAGGATGGACATGAAGCTCTCGCGCCGCGGCTTCCTGAAAGGGGCCGGCGCGGGCGTGGCGGGAACGACGCTGGGAGCCTTCGGCTTCGGCGACATCGAGGCGGCCTACGCCGCGGCGATCAGGCCGTTCAAGCTCGCCAACACCACCGAGACCCGGAACACCTGCACCTATTGCTCGGTGGCCTGCGGCATCATCCTCTATTCCAAGGGCGACCTGCGGAAGGGCGAGCGGGCCGAGATCACCCATATCGAGGGCGACTCCGACCACCCGACCAACCGCGGCACGCTGTGCCCCAAGGGCGCGGCGCTGCTGGACACGGTCAAGTCCGCCACCCGGCTGCAGACCCCGATGCTGCGGCGTGCGGGCAGCGACAAGTTCGAGCGGATCTCATGGGGCGAGGCGCTGGACAAGATCGCCCGGGCCATGAAGGACGACCGCGACGCGAACTTCATCGCCAAGAACAAGGACGGCACGACGGTCAACCGATGGCTGACCACGGGGTTCCTCGCGGCCTCGGCCACCACCAACGAAACTGCCTACGCCACCTACAAGGTGGTTCGCAGCACCGGTATTCTGGCGTTCGACAACCAGGCGCGCGTCTGACACGGCCCGACGGTGGCGAGTCTCGCCCCGACATTCGGCCGTGGAGCCATGACGAACTCCTGGACCGACATCAAGAACACCGATCTCGTCGTCATCATGGGCGGCAATGCCGCCGAGGCCCATCCCTGCGGCTTCAAATGGGTCACGGAGGCCAAGGCCAACCGCGGCGCCAAGCTGATCGTCGTCGACCCGCGCTTCACCCGCTCGGCGTCGGTGGCGGATTTCTATGCGCCGATCCGGCAGGGCACCGACATCGCCTTCCTGCTGGGCCTGATCAATCAGTGCATCCAGAACGACAAGGTGCAGTGGGAGTATGTGAAGGCCTTCACCAACGCCACCTTCCTGGTGAAGGACGGCTTCGCCTACAACGACGGCCTGTTCACCGGCTATGACGAGCAGAAGCGCGACTATGACAAGTCGACCTGGGACTACCAGATCGGCCCGGACGGCTTTGCCGTGGTCGACGACACGCTGCAGCATCCGCGCTGCGTCTGGAACCTGCTGAAGCAGCACGTCGCCCAGTACACGCCGGAGATGGTCGAGCGGATCACCGGCACGCCGAAGGACAAGTTCCTGAAGGTGGCCGAGATGGTCGGCGAGACCTCGTCGCCGACCAAGGCGATGACCTCGATGTACGCGCTGGGCTGGACGCAGCATTCCAAGGGCGCCCAGAACATCCGCACCATGGCGATGCTGCAGCTGATCCTGGGCAATATCGGCATCCGCGGCGGCGGCATGAACGCGCTGCGCGGCCATTCCAACATCCAGGGGCTGACCGATATCGGGCTGCTGTCGAACTCGCTGCCCGGCTACATGAACCTGCCGCGGGACACGGAGAAGGACCTCGCCACCTACATGTCGACCCGCGGCTTCAAGCCGCTGCGGCCGAACCAGACCAGCTTCTGGCAGAACTACAAGAAGTTCTTCGTCAGCTTCCAGAAGGCGATGTTCGGCGCGGCGGCGACGCCGGAGAACGACTTCGCCTATGACTGGCTGCCGAAGCTCGACGTGGCCGGCTACGACATCCTGCGGGCCTTCGAGCTGATGAAGCAGGGCAAGATGAACCTCTATTTCTGCCAGGGGTTCAATCCGCTCCAGGCCTTCCCGAACAAGGCCAAGCTGGCCGAGGCCTTGGCCAAGCTGAAGCTGCTGGTGGTGATGGATCCGCTGGAAACCGAGACGGCGCGGTTCTGGGAGAACCACGGCGTCTACAACGATGCGGCCACCGCCTCGATCCAGACCGAGGTGATCCAGCTGCCCACCACCTCCTTCGCCGAGGATGAGGGGTCGCTGGTCAATTCCGGGCGTTGGCTGCAATGGCACTGGCCCGGCGGCACGCCCCCCGGCGAGGCCAAGCCCGATGCCTGGATCATGGCGCAGATCCATCTGCGGCTGAAGGAGATGTATCGGACCGAGGGTGGGGCCTTCCCCGACCCGATCCTGAACCTGAACTGGGCCTATGCCGACCCGGGCGAGCCGAAGCCGGAGGAACTGGCCAAGGAGATGAACGGGTCCGCCCTCGCGGATCTGTTCGACCCGGCCGACCCGACCAAGAAGATCGTCGAGGCCGGCAAGCAGTTGCCCAACTTCGCGGTGATGCGCGACGACGGGTCGACCGCCAGCGGCTGCTGGATCTATACCGGCAGCTTCACCGAGGCCGGCAACATGATGGCCCGGCACGACAACTCCGACCCGGACGACACCGGCACCTTCGCGAACTGGGCGTTCGCCTGGCCGGCCAACCGGCGGATCCTGTACAACCGCGCCTCCTGCGACGTCTCGGGCAAGCCCTGGGACCCGTCACGCAAGCTGATCGAATGGAACGGAAGCAAGTGGACGGGCTACGACGTCCCCGACATCTCGCCGACGGCAAAGCCGGAGGACGTCGGGCCGTTCATCATGAACGCGGAAGGCGTCTCGCGCCTGTTCGCCCGCGGCATGATGCGGGAGGGCCCGTTCCCGGTGCACTACGAGCCGTTCGAGAGCCCGGTGGCCAATGTCATCGCGCCGAAGGTGCGGGGCAACCCGGCGTCACGGGTGTTCGCGGACGACTTCGCCCAGTTCGCCGATATCGGCTCGCCGGACTTCCCCTACGCCGCGACCTCCTACCGGCTGACCGAGCATTTCCACTACTGGACCAAGAACAACCACGTGAACGCGGTCCTGCAGCCGGAATTCTTCGTCGAGATCTCGGAGGAGTTGGCCAAGGAGAAGGGCATCGCCAAGGGCGGCTGGGTCCGCGTCTGGTCGAAGCGCGGCTCGGTCTTCGCCAAAGCGGTGGTGACCAAGCGGATCCGGCCGCTGGTGTGTGACGGCAAGACCGTCCACATCGTCGGCATCCCTATCCATTGGGGCTTCATCGGCGCCGCGAAGAAGGGCTTCGGGGCGAATGTGCTGACGCCGTTCGTCGGCGACGCCAACATCGAGACGCCGGAGTTCAAGGCCTTCTGCGTCAACATCGAGGCCTCGTCCGGGCCGCCGGTGGCGTGAGGGAGAAGAAACCATGTTTCCCCCGATCCCCAATCCCACCGTCGCCCCCGGCGCCCCGAAGTTCGGCGACCAGGACCTGATCCGGCGCTCGGCTTCGACGATCACCCCGGCCGCCGTGCGGCAGACCGAGGTGGCGAAGCTGATCGACGTGTCGAAATGCATCGGCTGCAAGGCGTGCCAGTCCGCCTGCATTGAGTGGAACGACACGCGCGCCCAGCCGATCGGCGAGAATCTCGGCGTCTACGACAATCCGGCCGACCTGACGCCGGACATGTTCACGCTGATGCGCTTCACCGAATGGGAGAACCCGGAGACCCAGAACCTCGAATGGCTGATCCGCAAGGACGGCTGCATGCATTGCGAGGATCCGGGCTGCCTGAAGGCCTGCCCGGCGCCCGGTGCGATCGTGCAGTATTCGAACGGCATCGTCGATTTCGTACACGAGAACTGCATCGGCTGCGGCTATTGCATCAAGGGCTGCCCGTTCAACATCCCGCGCGTCTCGCAGACCGACCACAAGGCCTACAAGTGCACGCTGTGCTCCGACCGGGTCGCGGTCGGCCAGGGCCCGGCCTGCCAGAAAGCCTGCCCGACCCAGGCCATCGTGTTCGGCACCAAGGACGAGATGAAGGAATGGGCCGACTTCCGGATCAAGGATCTGAAGTCCCGCGGCTTCGACAATGCCGGGCTGTATGACCCGCCCGGCGTCGGCGGTACCCATGTGATGTATGTGCTGCACCACGCCGACAAGCCGGAGATCTATGCCGGCTTGCCGAAGGACCCGAGTATCAGCCCGATCGTCGAGGCCTGGAAGGGCGTGACCAAGGTGGTCGGGCTCGGCGCCATCGGCCTGGCCGCCGTGGCCGGCGTGCTGCACCACCTGTTCGCAGGCGCCAATCGCGTGTCGCCGGAAGATGAGAAGCACGCCGAGGAGCTGGCCGGGGGAGACCGGACATGACCGCCGCCATCGATCCCCGGCCGGACGATGTCGAGCCGGGCGACAGCGTCCATCCGGGCAAGCCGGTGACGGTCGACCGCTACACGGCCGGCGCCCGGATCAACCACTGGATCACGGCCACCAGCCTGGTCCTGCTGGCCCTGTCCGGCCTGGCGATGTTCCATCCCAGCCTATTCTTCCTGAGCACGCTGTTCGGCGGCGGCCAGCTGACGCGGACGCTGCACCCGTGGATCGGCGTAGTGCTGTTCTTCTCCTTCGCCGGCCTGTTCATCCGGTTCTGGAAGGCCAATCTGTGGAAGAGCGAGGACAACACCTGGCTGCGCCGCGCGCGCGACGTGCTGGCCGGGCGCGAGGAGAACCTGCCCGAGCTGGGCAAGTACAATGCCGGCCAGAAATTCGTGTTCTGGGGCATGTCGATCCTGATCATCGTGCTGATCGCCAGCGGCTTCGCGGTCTGGGACCAGTATTTCTATCCGTTCACCACGATCGAGCAGAAGCGCATCGCCATCCTGGTGCATGCCCTGGCGGCGGTGGCGATCATCTGCGTCTGGATCACCCACGTCTATGCGGCGATCTGGGTCCGTGGCACATTCGGCGCCATGACCAAAGGCCGGGTGACCGGCGGCTGGGCCTGGCGCCACCACCGCAAATGGCTGCGCGAGCTGGTGGCGCGGAAGCCCGGCGCGGACAAGACAACGGTCCCTTAGGCCAGCACAGACGAGTCACGTGGCCCGTCGGGTTCGTGAGGACAGAGAATGAGTGACGATACGGCCCGGCCCGACCCGACCGTGATCGGCGAGGTCGCGGCGCCACCCTTCGCCCGCCTGCCCGACCCGCACCAGATCTTCATCGACCGCACCCTGCGCCTGCGGACCCTGGCAGCGAACAGCGAGATCGGCCCCTATCTGCGCTTCCTGTCCGACCTGGCCGAGCTGCAATACCGGATCCAGGACGACCTGCCCGAGCCGGCCATGCCGGACGCGGCGGTGCTGGCGCGCGCCTGCAGCCATGGCATGYCGCCGCTCGACCGGGCCGGCTTCGCCCCCGATGCGGCCTTCGCGGCGACCTTCGACCGCTTCACCCTCGCCGCGGCCGAAATCGCGATGCCTCCGGCGGCGACCGAGGCGCTGCAGCGGGTGCGCGCGGCTGGCCGAGCGCAGGGCGAGGCGATGGTGCGGGCCGTCCTGGCCGGCGTCATCCCGGCCGATGCCCTGGCCGAGCACGTCTATGTCGCGGCGATTCTGCAAGTCCAGTTCGTCCGAATGGCGGCGCGGCTGGACGCCAAGGCGCTGGGGCCGGTCGGCGAAGGGGCCTGCCCCAGCTGCGGCGGGCCGCCGGTCAGCACCATGGTGGTCGGCTGGCGCGGCATGGCCAGCACCCGCTTCTGCGCCTGCAGCCTGTGCGGCACTTATTGGCACCAGGTCCGGATCCGATGCGTGCTGTGCGGCGGCAGCAAGGGCATCGGCTACCAGGAGGTCGAGGGCGGCGGCGGCACGGTGAAGGCCGAGACCTGCGACAGCTGCCATCGCTATGTGAAGGTGCTGTACCAGGTGAAGCAGTCGGACCTGGAGCCGGTGGCGGACGACGCCGCCAGCCTCGGCCTCGACCTGCTGATGCAGCAGCAGGGCGAGTACGAGCGCGGCGGCTTCAACCCGTTCCTGCTGGGCTACTGACATGGACGCTATCCGCCTGCGCGACCTGCCCTCGGTCGACCAGGTGCTGAGGACGCCGGCCGCGGCGACAGCCCTGGCCGCCTTCGGCCATGCCCAGACCGCCGCCGCGGTGCGCGGCGCCCTGGCGGTGGCGCGGGAGGCGGTGCGCGCCGGCGCCCCGGTGCCC
>NZ_JBFRCU010000033.1:0-67945 GCF_052113205.1 Inquilinus sp. YAF38
CTCCTGGCCTGGCCGCGGCAGCGTGTTCGAGGTCGTGCTGCCCCTGTCGGAGACACCGGTCGCGGCGCGCCCGGCCGAGACGCCCCGGCGTCGATCGCCGGCGACCGACCTGGCCGGGCGGCTGGTCCTCTGCGTCGACAACGACCACGCCATCCTGACCGCGACCCGGCTGCTGCTGGAGGGCTGGGGCTGCACCGTGCTGGCGGCGACCGATGCGGCCGGGGCGACGGAGGTGCTGCAGCCGCTCGGGCGGACGCCGGACATGGTGCTGCTCGATTATCACCTCGCCGGGATGGAGACGGGGCTCGAGGTCCTCGATTCGCTGGAGGCGGCGGTCGGCCATCCGCTGGCCGCGGCGCTGGTGACGGCGGACCGCTCCGAGGCGCTGAAGGCCGCCGCCCGCGCCCGCGGCCTGCCGCTGCTGCACAAGCCGCTGAAGCCGGCGGCGCTGCGGGCGCTGCTGGTACAGCGCCTGGCCGCGCGCCAGGTGCCCGCCGCGTGACGGGATCAGTGGCCGGCGATGGACCCGAGCTGGCGCACCGCGATCACCGCCTGAGTGCGGTTCTGCACTCCGAGCTTGCGGAAGATCTGCGACAGATGCGCCTTCACCGTGGCCTCGGTGATCGACATCTCGAAGGCGATCTGCTTGCTCAGCTTGCCTTCGGTGAGCAGCACTAGGACGCGCAACTGCTGCGGCGTCAACTCGGCCACGCGGCGGCTCAGCTCGCTGCGCTCGGGCGCGTCGGCGGACGGGCCGGTCGCCGCCTCAGGGAACCAGACGCCGCCGCCCAGCACGCTTTCGATGGCGTCGCCGATCTCGGCCAGCGGCGTCGATTTCGGCAGGTAGGCGGAGGCGCCGAACTCCATCGCCTGGCGGATCACCGCGGGCTCCTCATTGGCCGAGACCATGATCACCGGGACGGCCGGGAAGGCGGCGCGCAGCGCGGCCAGGCCGGTGAAGCCGTTCATGCCGGGCATCGACAAGTCGAGCAGCAGCAGGTCGACCGTGCGGTCGCCGAGGACGGCCAGGACCTCCGGGAAGCTGCCGGCCTGGATCACGGCAGGGGCGGGCGACATCACCTCGGCCAGGGTCTCGGCCAAGGCGCGGCGCACCAGCGGATGGTCGTCGGCGATCAGAACGACGGTCGCATCGGTCATATCGGTCCATAGAAAAGAGGCCGCGCCATTCTGGGCGCGGCCTCCGGGCCGACACAAGTTGAGGTTTCCTGGCCGAGGTTTTCGTCCGGATCAGTTGTCCCGGATATCGACGTGCCGGGTGTCGCGCACGAACAGGGTGCCGATGACCAGGGTGATGCCGGCGATGATGATCGGGTACCACAGGCCGCTGTAGATGTTGCCGGTGCCGGCGACGATGGCGAAGGCGGTCGCCGGCAGGAAGCCGCCGAACCAGCCATTGCCGATGTGGTAGGGCAGCGACATCGAGGTGTAGCGGATGCGGGTCGGGAACATCTCCACCAGCAGCGCCGCGATCGGGCCGTAGACCATGGTGACGTAGAGCACCAGCACGAACAGGATCAGCCACACCATGAAGTGGTTGATCTGCGCCGGATCGGCCGAGGGCGGGTAGCCCGCGGTCTTCAGCGCGTCGCCCAGGCCCTTGGTGAAGGCGGGGCCCGCGGTCGCCGCATCCGCGGCGGTGGCGTCATAGGCGGTGACGCGGGTGCTGCCGACGTCGATCTCGGCTTTGGACCCGGCGGGCGCGGCCTGGTTGCTGTAGGGCACGCCGGCCTTGACCAGCGCGGCCTTGGCGATGTCGCAGGAGCTGGTGAACTTGGACGTGCCGACCGGGTTGAACTGCACGCTGCATTCGGCCGGATCGGCGATCACCTTCACCGGCGACGACGCCTGCGCCGCCTCCAGCGCCGGGTTGGCGTAGTGGGTCAGCGCCTGGAACAGCGGGAAGTAGGTCAGGATCGCCAGCAGGCAGCCGGCCATGATGATCGGCTTGCGTCCGATCTTGTCGGACAGGGCACCGAACACCAGGAAGAACGGCGTGGCGACCAGCAGCGCCGCGGCCACCAGCAGGTTGGCGGTCTGGGGGTCGACCTTCAGCGTGGCGGTCAGGAACAGCAGCGAGTAGAACTGGCCGCAGTACCAGACCACGGCTTGGCCCATGGTCAGGCCGAACAGGGCCAGCGCCACCAGCTTCAGGTTGCCGCGGTTGGCGAAGGATTCGGTCAGCGGCGCCTTCGAGCCCTTGCCCTCGGCCTTCATCTGCTGGAACAGCGGCGATTCGTTGAGCTGCAGCCGGATCCAGATCGAGATCACGAGCAGGACGATCGAGAGCAGGAACGGGATGCGCCAGCCCCAGATGTCGAAGGTCGCGGCGTCCATCGACGCGCGGCAGACCAGGATGACGATCAGCGACAGGAACAGGCCCAGCGTCGCGGTGGTCTGGATCCAGGCGGTGTAGAGGCCGCGCTTGCCGTTGGGGGCGTGCTCGGCGACATAGGTCGCGGCGCCGCCGTATTCGCCGCCCAGCGCCAGGCCCTGCAGCAGCCGCAGCAGGATCAGGATCACTGGCGCGGCGATGCCGATCGAGGCGTAGCTCGGCAGGAAGCCGACCGCCGAGGTCGACACGCCCATGATCACGATGGTGACCAGGAAGGTGTATTTGCGCCCGACCAGGTCGCCGAGGCGGCCGAACACCAGCGCGCCGAACGGGCGGACGAAGAAGCCGGCGGCAAAGGCTAGCAGGGTGAAGATGAAGGCCGCGGTCGGGTTGACGGCGGAGAAGAAGTTCTTGGCGATCGACGTGGCGAGCGCGCCGTAGATGTAGAAGTCATACCACTCGAACACCGTCCCGAGCGACGATGCAAAGATGACCTTGCGCTCCTCGGCTCTGCTGAGGGTTCGCAACGGTGCTCGAATTTCGGCGCCTGACGCAGCGGTCATCGACGCATCCTCCCCCTGATCATTGTGGTCGGCGCGCCGATTCTGTGAGGACAAACGGCCCTGTAGTGCGACGCGCTCGAGCGAAACTTTAGCAGCCGCGCCGGTGCGGGACGTATTCGACGTTCGTCTATGCCCTCTCCAGCACCCGCTTCAGCGTCGCCAGGTCGCGCCCGACCCAGTCGGCATCGGCGGCGAAGCGGGCATCGTCCATCTCCGGCTGGCGGAACAGATGGAACGTCACCTCGCTGCCGCCGCCATTCGCCAGCACCCGCATCGGCAGGGCGATCTCAGCACCGCCCGGCGGGATCACCCAATGGTCGGCGATGCGGAACGGGTTGGGCGGGGTGAAGCGGACCCGCACGGTCCCCTCCGGCGTCTCGGCGACCCAGCCGTCGCCGTCGCGCTCGAGCGAATCGGCGAGGCCGCTGGCCCATTGCATGAAGTTCTCCGGGACCGAGAGGAAGGCATAGACCGCGTCGGGGTCGCGGTCGATCCAGATGCTGAGGGTGCGGGAGGGCAGGGCTCGGCTCATGACGGGCCTCCATGGTCGATGTCCCTGCAGTCTGCGCCCTGCCGCGCCGCGCGGCTTGAACGAAACGGCCAGTTCCCGAATTGTTCCTTTTGCTGGACTCGCCGCTACGTTCGCACTATGTTCTCTCCGTCGGGCCGCGAGGCGTCGCGGCCCCGGACGAGGGAGATCCGGAAATGGCGGTCACGCGGGAAGTCCGGGAACGGGATGGTCTGAAGCTCTACCGCAACACCCTGTCGCGGCGGCTGTTGGCGGCGGAGGGCCCGGCGGCGCTGCTGCAGGCGGCGCTGCGCGAGTTCCCCGACCTGCTCGGCTTCGACCTGTGGCGGCACCCCTCCGGCGCCCTGATGCTGTGCCGCACCGACAACCGCCCGGCGACCTTGGCCAAGGACAAGGCCTGGGCCATGGCGCGCCCGGACCTGCTGTTCGCCCCGGCGCCGGTGGACCTTTCGGTGGCGGCGCTGCCGCGCGGGATGGGCGAGGGCGCCCGGCCGGCTTTTGCCTGACGGCGGCGGGTCAACCGCCCAGGACTTTGCGCCGGCGCTCCAGGCTGGCCTTCGGCCAGAGCGTTTCCATCTCGTAGTAGACCTCGAAGGCGGGGACGCCTTCCGGCAGCACCACCCAGGGCAGCTTCGATCGAATGAAGACGTGCACGTCGGGCGGCAGCGCCGCCGGGTCGTCCAGCGTGCCGACGCGGACGAAACGGATCGCGGTGCGGCCGCCATAGGTGCTCCACAGCGCCGTGCGGCAGGCGGGGCAGCGGTGGATGACGTGCGGCTCGCCGCTGTCGGTCGGTACGGCGACGGGCTCGGGCTCTCCCGACAGCAGCTCGACCCGGTCGGCCTCGATCAGGGCGTTGAGCACGAACGCGCTGCCGGTCTGCCGCTGACAATCGCGGCAATGGCAGCAATTCACGACCATCGGCGGCGACAGCAGGCGGTACCGTATGGATCCGCAGGCGCAGCGGCCTTCGAGGGAGTCGGTCATTCCATCCTTTCGCCCTGGGAGTGGGCCTTGGCCACGAAGACCAAAACGCTTTTTAGCGAAAGCCTTGCCAGAACCGGACTTGAAATACCTTTGCAGCGTGCGAGCGGCTGTTTCGGTTCTGACCGCGATATAGGAGAGCAGCGTGACCGGACGAAAAGCGCGCGTCGAAGTGACATCCCCGTTCTGGTGGGAGAAAACGCGTCGCTTCAGATCGTTCGTCGAGCCCACATAGACGTCATGGTTGCTGAGCTCAAGAAAGTAGACGTACCACATCTACCTTCGTCCCCCTTCGCCAAGGCTTCGGGGGACACTCCTACGCCTAAGTCGCCTTCGTGTGCCAGTCCACCCGAGAGTGGCCTGCCACCCGAAGCCGAAGGCGTAGGGTGGCGGAGGGAAAGGGATTCGAACCCTTGATACGGCTCAACACCGTATACCCGCTTTCCAGGCGAGCGCCTTCAACCACTCGGCCACCCCTCCGCTGGAGGCGGGACAATAGCCATGAGGCCCCGCTTCGGCAAGCGGGCAAATGCGCGATTTTTCACGCCGCTTCCGGCATGGTCGGCCGCCGCACTGCAAGCTAGAGTCTGCGCCACAAAACAGGGAAGTTGGGAGAAGAAGATGGCCGAGGTGTTCCGGTTCGATCGCGCCTTGGCGCGCCAGCCTGCCGGGTCCGCGGTGGACGGGCTGCGCGCCGTCGACCGGGGCGCGCCCGACATGGCCCGGTTCCGGGCCGAGCACGCCGCCTATGTCGCGGCGCTGGAGCAGGCGGGCGTGGCGGTCGAGGTGCTGCCGCTGCTCGAGGGCTTCCCCGATTCCGTCTTCGTCGAGGACCCGGCGCTGACCTTCCCCGAAGGGGCCATCCTGCTGCGCCCCGGCGCGCCGTCGCGGCTGGGCGAGGCGGCGGAGATCGCCGCGGCCCTGACGGCGCGGTTCGAACGGGTGCTGGCGCTGGAGGCCGGTTTCGCCGAGGGCGGCGACGTGCTGGTGACGCCGCGCGCCGTGATCATCGGCCTGTCCGCCCGCACCGACGCCCGCGGCGCCGGCGCGCTCGCGGCGCTGCTGGCCGAGCTCGGCCGCAAGGCGGAGGTGGTGACTCCGCCGGCCGGCGTGCTGCACTTCAAGACCGCCTGCTCGCTGCTAGACAGCGAGACGGTGCTGGCGACCGAGGCGCTGGCCGGCTTCTTCCCCGGAATGCGCGTGGTGCGGGTGCCGGAGGGGGAGGACGCGGCCGCCAACGCGCTCCGGGTCAACGATGTCGTCCTGGTCGGCGCCGCCTTCCCGCGCACCGCCGAGGCGCTCGACCGGCTCGGCTACCGCGTGGTGCCGCTGCAGGTCGCGGAGACCGGCAAGCTCGACGCCGGCCTGTCCTGCATGTCGCTGCGCTGGCGCAGCCCTGCCTGACGATTCCGGGCAATGGCGCGCCTGTGGCCGCTGATGTAGGGTGCGCGCCCTGTTCGCCCGGTACCATCGGATCCCGTGACCGCTCAACTCCTGCCATATGACGACGCGGCCGACGCATCCCCGGTCGATCTGCGCGGACGCACCATCCTTCAGGTGCTGCCGGCGCTCGGCACCGGCGGGGCGGAGCGGGGCTGCGTCGACGTCGCTGCGGCGATCGAGGCGGCGGGCGGCAAGGCGCTGGTGGCCTCGGCCGGCGGCGCCATGCTGCGCGACCTGGCGCGGGCCGGGGCCGAGCATGTCGCCCTGCCGCTGGCCGGCAAGAATCCGGTCACGATCTGGCGCAACATCCGCCGGCTCGAGGCGGTGATCCGCGAGCGCGGCGTCGATCTGGTGCATGCCCGCAGCCGCGCCCCGGCCTGGAGCGCCCACGCCGCCTGCCGGCGCCTGGGCATCCCGTTCGTCACCACCGTGCACGCGCCCTACAACCAGCACAGCGCGGCCAAGCGGCTGTACAATGCGATCATGGGGCGCGGCGACCGGGTGATCGCCATCTCTGACTACGTCGCCCGCTATATCGTCGACAGCTACGGCACCGATCCGGCGCGGATCCGCACCATCCCGCGCGGCGTCGACCTGCGGCAATTCGCGATCGAAGCGGTCTCGGCCGAGCGGATGATCAGGCTGGCCCGCGCCTGGCGGGTGCCGGACGACCGGCCGGTGGTGCTGATGCCAGGGCGCCTGACCCGGTGGAAGGGCCAGACCGTGGTGATCGACGCGCTGGCCCGGCTCGGCCGGCAGGACCTGTGCTGCCTGATCGTCGGCAGCGACCAGGGCCGCAGCGGCTACCGTCAGGAACTGCTCGACCGGATCGCGGCAAAGGGGCTGAACAGCGTGGTGCAGCTGGTCGACCACTGCGACGACATGCCGGCCGCCTACATGCTGTCCGACGTGGTGGTGCACGCCTCGACCGACCCCGAGGGCTTCGGCCGCGTGGTGGTGGAGGCGATGGCGCTGGGCCGGCCGGTGATCGCCACCAATATTGGCGCCCCGCCCGAGCTGGTGGCCGAGGGCGAGACCGGCTGGCTGGTGCCGCCGGGCGATCCCGACGCCCTGGCCGCCGTCATCGACCATGCGCTGTCGCTGACGCCGGAGGAGCGGGGGTGGATGGCGGAGCGCGCGATCGCCACGGTCGCAGCGCATTACACCAAGGAGGCGATGACCGGCTCGACCCTGGCGGTCTACCGCGAGCTGCTGGGCGCGCCTGCGGCGGCCGAGGGCTGAGGGGTCGCGATGCTGCCGCTGCTCGCCAAGACCTATGCCCTGGCCGGGGCCCTGGCCGCGCCCGGCCGCACCCGCCGGATCATGGCGCTGAAGGACCGCCATCGCGGCCAACGCTGCTTCCTGCTCGGCAATGCGCCGTCGCTGCTCGACTTCGACCTGTCGAAGCTGGCCGGCGAACAGTTCTTCGTGGTCAAGAAGGGCTACAAGGCGCTGGAGCACGGGCTGCCGGCACCGATTCCCTATTACGTGCTCAGCGACCTGCGCGGCTGGGACCGGATCAAGGCCGATGTCTCGACCCTGCCGGTCGGCACCTATCTGGTGCGCGACACCATCGCCGCCCGGCCCGAGTTCCGGCCGCCGGCCGAGCGGGTGGTGACCTTCCCCGGTTATCGCGGCGGCCTGCGCAAGCAGGGCTTCCGGCACCGCCCCTGGCAGGGCCTGGGCAATGATTCGACGGTGATCCTGTTCGCCGCCCAGATCGCCCATTACATGGGCTTCGCCGAGGCCTACATCCTCGGCGTCGACCTCGATTACGCGCAGGACACCACCTATTTCTATGCCGCCGGGCAGAGCGAGACGAATCAGTACGTCCGCCCCGAGGACGAGATCTATGGGCGCGAGTTCGGCATCCTGCGCCGGGCGTTCGAGGCAGATGGCCGGGTCCTGCGCAATGTCGGCCGGGGCGGCGCGGTGATGGGGCTGGACCGGGCCGATTACGACACGGTGCTGGCGAAGCCGGGGCCGCTGCCATGACGAATTTCGGTGGGCGCGTGATGCTCCCCTAGGATGGCTTTCCGGCAGGGGCCGCGGCGGCGGCGTCTCGCGATCTCGGCTATCAGAATATGTATGGCTGTTCAAATCGCGAAAATCGGGATCGCGGATACTTCCGGAACCCACTATGCTCGCCGCCAACCGGGGATGTTCTCAAAGAATCGCAGGGCATGATTGTTCAGCCAGTCAGGCGAAGGCGGAGATTCGCCGTGGTCACGACCTGCAACACCGCAGGATACGAAGCCTATGGGCGGCGCATGGTCGAGAGCTTCGATCGGCACTGGCCGGCCGAGGTGCCGTTGCTGCTGTATTGCGAAGGCTTCATGCCCCGGCTGCCCGCCGGCCGGATCGAGGTGCGCGATCTGATCGCCAGCTCGCCGGAGCTGGCGGAGTTCAAGCACCGCCACGCCGACAACCCGCTGGCCCATGGGCTGACCCGGCGCCCGCGCTTCCGGCTGAGCTACGATCTGGCGAAGCTGCGCTTCAAGCTCGGCGAGAAGCGCTGGGGCGAAGGCTACCGCTGGAATGCGGTGCGGTTCGCGCATAAGAGCTTCGCCATCTTCCACGCCGCCGCGGCCGCGGAGATCGACGTGCTGATCTGGATCGATGCCGACACCCGGTTCTTCTCCGATGTCGGCCGGGACGAGATCGAGGGATTCATCCCGACCGATTGCTTCGTCGGCTATCTGCGCCGGCGGATACATTCCGAATGCGGCTTCGTCGCCTACAATCTGAGCCATCCGGCGACGCGCGAGATGCTGGCGGAGTTCGAGCGGCTCTACACCCGGGACGAGATGTTCCACGAATACGAGTTCCACGACTCCTATCTGTTCGACATCGTCCGGAAACAGACCGAGCGCCGAGGCCACAAATCCTACGACATCGCCGGCGGGCTGGGGCTGAAGGTGCCGCATGTGCTGATCAATTCCCCCCTCGGCCGGTTCATGGATCATCTCAAAGGCGGACGGAAGGAGGAGGGCCGGAGCCGGGGCGCCGATCTGGTCCTGGAGCGGCAGGAGGCGTATTGGCGGGAATCCGGGTGATGAGGGCCGTGCGAAATTCACGGTCGTGCCATGATCCTGCCCATAGTTCCGTCCCACAATGCGCCCATGGTGGGCGGAGGGCCGGGTTGCCGCAAAGCGGATGTGATACCGGGCACAGTGTGGTATTTCTCGTTCCGCCAGCCTGTCGGTGAGTGGTGCAGCGGGAGGTGACAGACGATCGCCGCCGCCTCAAAGGGCATAGGATTTCGGACAAGGCGTCATGAGCGGTCATTCACTCAAGAGATTGTCCCGATGGTTTCTAAAGCGATTGTCCTTTTCCGTTCTTCTGGAAAATTTGACCGACTCACGGGCAAGGGACGCCGTCAAGAACTATCGTTTGAAGATTCGCGGCAATACGCCGGACATGGGGACACCAGGGGTTCTGTTTTGCGGCTGTGATGACGGCTACTACAAGAAATTCGCGCCGAGCTTCCTCTTGTCCGCCGAACAGCTGGCGGAGCCGCTCCATATCCATCTCCATCTGTACGGGCCCTGCCAGGAGACCCTCGACCATATCGACCGGATGCGCCGGTCCTTGTGCCATGTGAAGCTGTCCTTCACTTGGGAGGATGATTCCTACCGGCGGCTGTCTCTGCCCAAGCCGGTCTATTTCTCGGCGGCGCGGTTCCTGGTCCTGCATCACCTGCTGCTGGCCTGCAAGGCGCCGATCCTGTGCGTCGATATCGACGGTATCGTCCGCCGGCCGCTGGGCCAGGTCTTCCGGATGATCGAGCGGGCCGATGTGACGCTGCATTTCCGGCTCGGCGAGCGCAGGGTCTGGCGCCGGGTGATGGCCGGTGCCGTCGGCGTCAGCCATTCCAAGGAATCGCTCGGCTTCTGCGAGAAGCTGGCATCCGTCGTCTGGCGGGCGCTGCACATGCGGCCGACCGACCATGTCGACCAGCCGGCCATCTACTATCTGTATGTCATCCGCCGGCGGCTCAAGCCGCGGATCCGATGGCAGCACATGCCAGCCGGCCTGGTCGATGTCGCGTTCGACGAGGACAGCTTCATCTGGTCGGCGAAGGGGGCGTTGAAGGAGGGGGCCGTCTTCTCCCGTGCTGCCTCGGCGCTGGAGGCAAACTACGCGCTGGATCTCGAACAGCCGCATGCCATCTATGCCGAGGCGCGCGGCGACGGCACGCATGGCTAGGATCTTCGTGTTCTGGGGCGTGACCATCGGCAAGCCCGGTGCGGCGCTGGCCGAAGGCGCGGCCCGTCTCGGCACGGTCCATATGAGCACGCCGGCCCGGTTCGAGCCGGACGACATCGCGATTCTCTGGGCCCCGTTTCGCGGCACCTTCCGCAGCGACATCTACCGCCAGATCCGGGCGGCCGGTGGGCGGGCGATCATCGGCGAGAATGGCTGGCTGTCGCCGGTCCAGGGGCGAAAATACTTCCAGCTCGCGCTGCATGGCTGGAACGGCACCGGCGATTTCCCCGCCGGCGACGGCAGCCGCTGGGACTCGTGGAGTATACCGCTGCACGACTGGCGCCGCGGCGGCGAGACCATCCTGGTGGTCGAGCAGCGGCCGAAGGGAATCAACCTCGATCCCCGCGCCATGCCGCCGGGCTGGGCGCAGAGCGTCGCGCCCCGGACCGCGCGCCGGGTGGTTCGGCGGACGCGGTTCACCGAGGCGCCGCTGGACCGGCAGCTCGACGAAGCCTTCGCGACGCTGACCTGGACCAGCACGGTGGCGATCAAGTCGCTGATCCGCGGAGTCCCTGCCTTCTATTGCGGACCGCACATCAATTGCGGCGAGCTGATGCGGCGCGGCCTCGACGTCGACAACCCGATCTATCCGGACCGCGAGCCGGTGTTCCGCCGCTATGCCTGGATGCAGTGGACCGAGGAGGAGATCCGGTCCGGCGAGCCCTTCGCGCGGCTGCTGTCGCTGCCGCATGACGGCCAGCCCGAGATCCTGATCGATCCCGACGCGGTGCCTTCGGCCTGGACCATGGCCGGACGGGTGCGGGCGGCCGTGGCCGGCCGCAAGCCGCTGGACCGGATCGCGGAACGCCTGATCGGGTAGGGACGCCGCGAATCGCCGGTGCCGGTGGATCGATCGTCGGATTTGTGCATTATCTGGCCGCCCGAGCGGATGACCTCGGGTCGTCCGAGGTCTCCTGCCGTCCATGCTGTTCAACTCCTACGCCTTCATCCTGCTCTTCCTGCCGCTGACCTATGCGCTGTGGATGGCGGCGCGCCGCTTTGCCGGAATCTCCTGGGCGATCGCCGCCCTCCTGGTCGCCTCGCTGGTGTTCTATGGGGCCTCGGCCCAAGTCGAGCTGCTGCTGCTGCTCGCGGCGATCGTGCTCAACCACCACCTCGCCGGGGTGATCTACCGCCACCGGCTGACGCCGCGCGGGCGGGCCTGGATGCGGCTGGCCGTGGCCGGCAACCTGCTGTTCCTGTTCGTCTTCAAATACACCGGCTTCGTCACCCAGACGGCGGCGGATGCCTTCGGCTGGCCGGCGATCGCGATCCACATCGCCCTGCCGATCGGCATCTCCTTCTACACCTTCCAGCAGATCGCCTATCTCGTCGACGTCGCCCGCGGCGAGGGCGAGCCCTGGCCGTTGCCGCGCTACGCGCTGTTCGTCGTCTTCTTCCCGCATCTGATCGCCGGCCCGATCGTCCACCACCGCGAGCTGATCCCGCAATTCGCCAGCGGCGCCAGGACGGCGCGGATCGGCGATCTGGCGGTCGGCCTGTCGATCTTCACCATCGGCCTGGCCAAGAAGGTGCTGGTCGCCGACAGCTTCGCCCTGATCGCCTCGCCGGTGTTCAACGCCGCGGCGCAGGGCACGCAGCCGGGCCTGCTTGACGCCTGGGCGGCGGCCGTCGCCTATGCGCTGCAGATCTATTTCGACTTCTCGGCCTATTCCGACATGGCGATCGGCCTCGGCCGCATGTTCGGCATCCAGATGCCGATCAACTTCGCCTCGCCCTACCGGTCGCTGTCGATCGTCGACTTCTGGCGGCGCTGGCACATCACCCTGTCCCGCTTCCTGCGCGACTATCTGTACATCCCGCTCGGCGGCAACCGGCATGGGCCGGGGCGGCGCTATCTGAACGTCTTCGTCACCATGCTGCTGGGCGGCATCTGGCACGGCGCCGGCTTCACCTTCATCCTGTGGGGGGCGCTGCACGGCCTGCTGATCGTCGCCTGCCAGGCGTGGCGGGCCAGCCGGTTCCATGTGCCGACGCCGGCCATCCTGGCCTGGCTGCTGACCACCGCGACGGTGATCCTGGCCTGGGTGCCGTTCCGGGCCGCCGACATCGCCACCGCCGGCCGGATCTATGCCGGGCTGTTCGGCGTTGCCGGGGGCTTGCACGAACCGGCGCTGGACTATGCCCCGTCGGCGACGCTGGAGACGATCCTCGGCGCGCTGCTTCCCGGCACGGCATGGAACGTCTGGCTGTCGCTGGCGGCGGGGGCCGCCGGCCTGGCGGCGTGCCTGTGCCTGCCCAATATCCAGACGCTGTTCCGGCGCTACGGCGTCGGCCTGCCCACCCGCGGCTATGCCGATGGAATCGAGCCGCCGGCGCTCGGGCGGCTGGTCCCGGCCTGGCGGCCGCATCCGGTCGCCGCGGCCACGATCGGTCTCCTGCTCGCCGCCTGCATTCTCAAGCTGAACGATGTCTCCGAATTCATCTATTTCCGCTTCTGACGCGCGCCGCTACCTGCTGACCGGCGCGGCGGCCGCCGTGGCGCTGGTGGCCGCGATCTGCGCGCTGTCGCTGTGGGGCATGCAGAACGGCCTGTCGGAATGGCGGGAATCCGAGTTGCTGCGGTACCAGATCGAGAAGATCGAGGATAACCGGCAGGTCGACATCCTGCTGGTCGGCGACAGCTCGCTCGGCAACGGCATCGATGCCCGGGACTGGAGCCGCCGGCTCGGCCTTTCGGTCATGTCGCTGCCGCTGGTCGGCACCTATGGCTTCGAGGGCACGCTGAATATGCTGAAGCGCGCGGTGCGCCAGACCCGGCCGCGCGTCGTGGTGGTGATGCAGACGCTCGACATGATGCGGCGCAGGCCATCCTGGCCCGGCGCGCTCTACACCGCCGAGACGCTGGGCGACCTCGCCGGCGTTCCGCCGCAGGAGATGCTGTCCTCGCTGGCCACCTGGGACATCCCGGCCGGGATGCTGCAGGCGGCGGCGACCGGCGAGCCCATCGACCCCGCCATCGCCCGGCTCGACTACGTGCCGCAGAACCCGGCCCGGTTCGGCGGACCGCTGTATCCGCGGACCTACGAACCCCGCGCGGTGCGCAAAGACGCGGCCGCATCGCTGCGCCGCATCGGCGATTTCTGCCGTGACCAGGCCCTGACCTGCCTCTATGCCAGTGGTCCCTATCTGGATCCGCAATGCAGGGAGTCCCAAGGCTATGCCGCAGCCATCGCCGATGTCGCCCGCCAGGCCGGGCTGATTCCGGTGGCCGGAACCCCGGTCTGCATGCCGCGGTCCGATGTCGGCGATTCCGAGGACCATGTGATCCCCTCCCGCCGGCCGCAATACAGCGAGATCCACCGGGCGCTGATCATGACGGCGATCGAGCAGGCCGGCGTCGGGCTCCGGCGCCGCCCCGTCTCCGGCCCCGGCACCTGAGCGCGAGGCTTGCCCCGCTCGGCGAGTTGTCGGATACAAATTCGTAAGATGCCAGCAACGCTTCGTTTCTTCGTCTATCTGCCCCAGGGCGACCGCAAGCCCTGGCGCGAATGCATCGCCGCCTGCGAGCGCTTCGGGCCGACCGCGACGGAGCTGCCGGAGCGGTTCGGGCCCGAGGACGTGCTGATCACCTGGTCGCCGTTCCGGCTGTCCAAGCGCTGGGCGGCGGTCCGCGACGTGCGCGCGGCGGGCGGGCGGGCCGTRATCCTGGAGAATGGCTGGCTGTCGCCGCCGGGCGGCGTCCGCCACTTCCAGTTTGCGCTCGACGGCTGGAACGGCACCGGCCGGTTTGCGGATGGCGGGCCGTCGCGCTGGGCCGCCTGGGGCGTGACGCTGCAGGACTGGCAGCGACGGGGCGGGCATGTCCTGGTGCTGGGCCAGAAGGCCCAGTCGATCGGCGACGCCCGGCGCATGCCGCCGGGCTGGGCCCAGAGCCTGCGCCTGGACACCCGTCGGCCGGTGCTGCGCCGCATGCCGGGCGCGGCGCGCCCGCTGGCGGAGGACCTGCGCGGGGCCTGGTGCACGGTGACCTGGACAAGCACGGCCGCGATCCAGGGGCTGGTGGCCGGCATCCCGGCCTTCCATTGCGGCCCGAACACGCTGTGCCCGGAGCTGTCCCGGCCCGGCCTGGACGTCGAGGCGCCGATCTACCCCGATCGGCTGCGGGTGTTCGAGCGCCTCGCCTGGTGCCAGTGGAGCCCGGCCGAGATCGCGACCGGTGAGCCGCTCGGGCGGCTGCTCGACCTGCCGCATGACGGCGCCCCGGTGCGGCTCGATGAGCCGGCCGCGATCCGCCCGCACTACACGCTGCTGGGCCGCGTGCGCGACCTGGCCCTGCGCCTGCCCGGGGACCATCCGGTCCGCCGCCGGCTCGGCATGTCCTGACGCCGGAGCCATCGACGCATGCGCATCTTCATCGTCCTCGGCGACCCGCCATCCCCCGGCCAGACCAACGTCAAGCCCTATGACGAGGTGGCGGCCGGGGCGCGCCGGCTCGGCCCGGTCACGATCGGCATGCCCGACCGCGATGCCGGCCCGGACGACGTCCTGATCTGCTGGTCGCCCTTCCTGGGCACGGAGCGGCTGGCGGCGCTGCGCACCATCAAGGCGGTCGGCGGCCGGGCGATCGTGATGGAGAATGGCTGGCTGTCGCCGATAGGCCCGCGGCGCTTCTTCCAGGTGGCGCTGGACGGCTGGAACGGGGAGGGGCGGTTCCCGTCGGGCGGGCCGGAGCGGTGGCGTGGCTGGGACGTGCCGATGCGGGACTGGAGCCGCGGCGGCGAGCACATCCTGGTCATCGGCCAGAAGCTGAAGGGGGCCGACCAGGATTTCCGGCGCATGCCGGAAGGCTGGGATTACAGCCTGATCCTGCAGACCCAGCGCCCGGTGCTACGCCGGACCCGCAAGACGACGGCCCCGCTGGACGAGCAGCTGCGCGGCGCCTGGTGCACGGTGACCTGGACCAGCACGGCCGCGATCAAGGGCCTGATCGCCGGCGTGCCGGCCTTCTTTTGCGGGCCGACCCTGATCTGCCACGAGCTGTGCCGGCGTGGTACCGATGTCGACCGCCCGGCCTATCCGGAGCGCGAGCCGGTGTTCGAGCGCCTGGCCTGGTGCCAGTGGACGCCGGAGGAGATCGCAACCGGCGAGCCTTTCGCCCGGCTCCTGGACCTGCCGCATGACCGGGTGCCGCAGGCGGTCGCGGAACCCTTCACTCTGCCGGCCGCGGTCACGCCGCGCGGGGTGCTGCGCGAGCAGTTGGACCACGCGCGCCGGCGCTGGCGCCGCCGACTGGCGCGTTGGACAAGCTGACTACGAAACCCGGCGCTGCCGGTCGGCGGCGATCCGCTCGCGGATGATGCCGGCGATGCGGCCGGCCTCGTCCAGCGGGGCATAGACGTAGGGCTCGATCGTGCCGGTGAAGGGCCGGGTGAGCCCCAGCGTCTCCTGCATGTCGCGGTGAAAGCGGTGGAACTTCCCGAGATAGGGGCCGGGCGTCTCGTCCAGCGGGATCGAGAACACCGGCGTCCCGGTCGAGGCCGCCTCGCAGGTCATGGTGATCGAATCGACCGTCACCAGCACCGCGTCGGCGATCGCCAGGTACTGGAAATAGGGGTTCTCGCCGGTGCGGTCCCAGACGAAGCCGCGGTCGGCGGCCAGCGCCCGCTGCAGCCGCGGCAGCACGGCGGGATCGGAGCGGCGCGAGGTCGTGACCAGCAGGCTCCACCCCTCCGCCTGCAGCTCGCGCAGCTGGGCGATGATGGTGTCGATGCGCCCCGGCGAGAAGGCGTAGCCGGGGTTGGGGCCGCCGATCATCACCGCCGCCCGGCGGCCGGGCAGGGCGCCGAAGCGCTGCTCCGCCGCGGCGCGGTGGCCGGCGACCAACGCGGCGTCGACGCGATGCGGCGCGCCCACCATCGGCAGCACGTCGTCGCGGCCGTCGAACTCCGGCCGCCAGTCGTGCCGGCCGACGAAGCACAGGTCGAACCGGTCGAAGCCGACCGTCGGGATCTGCAGATGCACGGTGAAGATCGAGCCGCGGGACCGGCGCGTCGCCGCCATCACTGCGGGTTCCGCCTGGCGGCCGCAAGAGATCGCGAGATCCGGCCAGGGCGGCCGGATCCGGTTCAGATGGACGTTGCGGATATGGGTCCAGCGGCGGTCCAGGCGCCGGGCCAGCCCGGACTTGGCCGGGTCGGGGCGCCGCACCAGCCGGGTCTCGGTGGCGACGCCGAGCTTCTCGGCCACGCCGCGGCACTGGGCGATGGTGCCGGCCTTGCTTTCGCTGACGATCCAGCAGCGCAGCGCGGAGATGTCGGCTGGGTCGGTCAACCCCAGTGCTCGGCCACCCAGGGGGTGGGACGCACATGCTTCGACCAGCGCCCCGGCCAATGACCGCTGATCGCGTATTCCGGCTTCGGGTCGCCGTGGAACACCACGATCCGGGCCCCGTCCGGGCGGCGCGGGGTCATGAACCAGTTGAACAGGCCGAACGGGCCCCCTGGCATGCAGTGCTTCTTGAAGCTCACGCACCAGGCATCGGGCCACCAGGTGATCTCGCCGATGTGGTCCGAGACGTAGGTCTGCGAGTTGCGGTAGCGGGCGAAGATCTGGCGGTGGTTGGCCACCAAGTTGTCCAGCACGTCCCGATGCGCCCCGATCTCGAACCGGTACACCGAGGTGTTGCCGACGCGGCGGTCCGGATGGGTCCAGTTGTGGATGACGCAGAACCGGCCCGGATGGTCGAAGAACGGGTCCAGGCTGTCGACAACGACGATATCGAGGTCGAGGAACAGCGTCGGCCCCTCCAGGTCGCCGAGCGGCTGGCCGAACAGCGTCACCTTGCGCCAGGGCAGGTTGCGGTGCGGCTCAGGCACCTGCAGCACCGGCATCGGGAAATGTTCGACATCGGGGTCGAGGCCGGTCGGGTCGTCGGTGAAGCAGACGAAACGGTGTGGCCGCGCCAAATTGCGGCTGACCATCGACTTCAGCCGATTGACGTATTCAGGCCCGTATTTCGGGCCCCATTTCGCGCATATGACGTTGACCATTGGGGAGTGTTTTCCGTTCGCTTGACCGCCGGGTTAGCATGCGGGTCCGGTCCGGCTCAAGCGACGTGCCGCCGCGCCCGGCGGGCCGGCGATCTCTGCATGGCTCCCACTCCCGGTCGCGAGCTTGCCTTTGTCCGGCAACATTCCCAATTTTCGCGTTGAGCGAATCTCGATCTCGAATTCTTCCGATGCGCGGACTACGCAACAGATTGAAGCCTCTGCGGAAGGCATGGCCGCGCCTGATGCGGGCCTATGTCGTGCATCCGCTGCAGGCGGCCCTGGCCTACACCGTCTACGGGTTGCTGCGCTGCCTGCCGATCGACGTCGCCTCGAGCTTCGGGTCCTGGGCGGCGCGGACCATCGGCATGCGGATCGGCGCCACCCGGCATGGCGACCGCAACCTGCAGTTGGTGATGCCCGAGCTGACCGCGGCGCAGCGGCGTGAGATCCTCACCGGCATGTGGGATAATCTCGGCCGGGTGATGGGCGAGTATCCGCATCTGCGGGCGCTCGGCCGGGCGGAGTCGCGCCGGGCCGACCGGATCACCGTCGACGGGATCGAGAACTACGAGGCCGCGCGGGCCGACGGACGGCCGGTGATCATCGCGCTGGCCCATTTCGGCAATTGGGAGGCCGGCCCGATCGTCGCCACCCGCCACGGCGCCCCCTTGACCATCTTCGTGCGTCCGCTGAACAACCGCCTGGTCGACCGTCTGGTCCGCAGCGTGCGCAGCTCCCTCGGCACCGGCCTTCTGGAGAAGCGCATGGCCGGCAACGACGCGCGCCGGGCGCTCGGCATCCTGCGCAACGGCGGCGTGCTGGGGGTGATGGTCGACCAGCGCTACACCGGCGGGCTGAGGGTGCCGTTCATCGGCCAGGACGCGCTGACCTCGCCGGCGGCGGTCGAGATGGCCTACCACTTCAACTGCGCCCTGCTGCCGATGCGGGTGGAGCGAACCCGCGGCGCCCGCTATCGCGCGGTGATCGACCCGCCGCTCGACATTCCCCGCAGCGGCGACCGCAAGGCCGATGTGGAGGAGGGCGTGATCCGGCTGAACCAGGTGGTTGAAGGCTGGATTCGGGCCCGGCCCGAACAGTGGCTGTGGCTGCACAAGCGCTGGCGGCTGACCCCGAAGCGGCCGATCAAGCCGCCGCGGGTGATGCGCCAGTCCTCGCCGTCGCAAGTGGCATGAGCGCGCCGCTTGACAGGCTGCCCTCGGCCCTTACAGTGCCTCGCCCTCTCCGGACGATAGAACGTGGATAGACTCATGGCCGAGCTGTCGAGCCCTGGCGGCATCGCCATCACCCTGCCGGACGGCGCGGTCCGCCGCTTCGACCGCCCGATGTCAGGCGCCGAGATCGCCGCCGACATCTCCAAGAGCCTGGCCAAGGCGGCGATCGCCCTGACCATCGACGGCAAGCTGTCGGACCTCGCGACCGTGGTCGACCGCGACGCCAAGGTCGGCATCGTCACCCGCAGCTCGCCCGAGGCGCTGGAGCTGATCCGGCACGACGCCGCGCATGTCATGGCCGAGGCGGTGCAGCAGCTGTATCCCGGCACCCAGGTGACGATCGGCCCGGCGATCGAGAACGGCTTCTACTACGACTTCGCCCGCGACGAGCCGTTCACGCCCGACGATCTCGAGAAGATCGAGGCAAAGATGCGCCAGATCATCGGCCGCAACGCGCCCTTCACCCGCGAGGTGTGGGACCGGATTGCGGCGATCGAGTTCTTCAAGGACAGGGGCGAGAAGTACAAGGCCGAGATCATCCAGGACCTGCCGGAGAGCGAGAGTATCTCGGTCTACCGTCAGGGCGACTGGCTGGACCTGTGCCGCGGCCCGCACATGCCCACCACCGGCGGGGTGGGGCAGGGCTTCAAGCTGACCAAGGTGGCCGGCGCCTATTGGCGCGGCGACCACCGCAACGCCATGCTGCAGCGGATCTACGGCACCGCCTGGCGCGACCAGAAGGAGCTCGACGCCCATCTGCACCAGCTGGCCGAGGCGGAGCGCCGCGACCACCGCAAGCTGGGCCGCGAGATGGACCTGTTCCATCTGCAGGAGGAGGCGGCCGGCAGCGTGTTCTGGCATCCGAAGGGCTGGACCCTGTACCGGACGCTGGAGAACTACATCCGCGAGAAGCTGGCCCGGGCCGACTATGTCGAGGTGAAGACGCCGCAGCTGGTCGATTCCAGCCTGTTCAAGGCGTCCGGCCACTGGGACATGTATGGCGACAACATGTTCAAGGTGGCGATCGGCCAGAAGGAGGACGGCTCGCCGGAGCGGCTGTCCGGCATCAAGCCGATGAACTGCCCCTGCCATGTGCAGATCTTCAAGCAGGGCATCGTCAGCTATCGCGACCTGCCGATCCGGATGGCGGAGTTCGGCAGCTGCCACCGCAACGAGCCCTCGGGCGCGCTGCACGGGCTGATGCGGGTGCGGGCCTTCACCCAGGACGATGCTCACATCTTTTGCACCGAGGAGCAGTCGGTGACGGAGTCGGCGCGCTACATCGGGCTGCAGTACGAGGTCTACCGCGACCTGGGCTTCCCCGATGTGGCGGTGAAGCTGGCCCTGCGCCCCGACGTCCGGGCCGGGTCGGACCAGCAATGGGATATCGCCGAAAAGGCGCTGCGCGACGCCCTGGTCGCGGCCGGGCTGGAATTCGAGGAGCTGCCGGGCGAGGGCGCGTTCTACGGCCCGAAGATTGAGTTCCACCTGACCGACGCGATCGGCCGGACCTGGCAGTGCGGCACGCTGCAGTTCGACTCGGTGCTGCCGGAGCGGCTGGACGCGACCTATGTCGGCGAGGACGGGGCGAAGCACCGGCCGGTGATGCTGCACCGGGCGATCCTGGGGTCGCTGGAGCGCTTCATCGCCATCCTGATCGAGAACTATGCCGGCAAGCTGCCGCTGTGGCTGGCGCCGGTGCAGGCGGTGGTCACGACCATCACCAGCGAGGCCGACGGCTACGCGCAGGAGGTGCATGCGGCGCTGCTCGCCGCCGGCATCCGCGCCGAGATCGACCTGCGCAACGAGAAGATCAACTACAAGGTCCGCGAGCACAGCCTGAAGAAGGTGCCGCTCATGCTCGTGGTCGGAAAACGCGAGGCGGAGAACCGGAATGTGGCGCTGCGCCGCCTGGGGGGCGAGGCGCAGGAAGTCCTTGCCCTGGGCGAGGCGCTTCATAAACTTGTGGCAGAGGCGCGATCACCGTTGACATCCAAGACGGGGGAGGTGCAGACGGGGTCGCAGCAATTGACGGAGGCTATCCATAGCTAGACTACCAACCAATGCCCTGCCGACCCGCGACGGGCCCAGGGTGAACCGCGAGATCGACTCGGCGCAGGTGCGGCTGGTCGGTGCGGATGGCGAGATGATCGGGGTCGTGCCCCTGCGCGAGGCTCTCTGGGCCGCCGAGCAGGCCGGGCTGGACCTCGTCGAAATTTCGCCGAATGCCGAGCCGCCGGTCTGCAAGATTCTCGATTACGGCAAGTTCAAATTCGAAGCGCAGAAGAAGAAGAACGAGGCGCGGAAACGGCAAAAGGTCATCGATGTCAAGGAGATCAAACTCCGCCCGAACATCGACGACAATGACTATAACGTGAAGATGCGCAGCGCGCGGCGCTTCCTCGAGGAGGGCGACAAGGTCAAGGTGACCATGCGCTTCCGTGGGCGAGAGTTGGCGCACCAGGAAATCGGCATGAACGTGCTGGTCAAGGTGCGCGACGAGCTGCAGGACCTGTCGAAGGTCGAGCAGATGCCGAAGATGGAAGGCCGGCAGATGATCATGGTGCTCGCGGCGAAGTAGCCGCGGGCGCACATGGTGCCGGTGTAGACCTGCAGCCCCGGATGCGGGGCTGTTTTCGTGGCTTGACGGCCTTTGGGCTTGCAGACGGGCGGAGGCGGGTATGCGGATCGGCGTCGATCTCGGAGGCACGAAGATCGAGGCGATCGCCTTGGACGATGCCGGGACGGAGCTGCACCGCCAGCGCATCCCGACGCCGCGCCTTTACGAGGGCACGGTCCAGGCGATCCGCGACCTCGTCGGCGCGGTCGAGTCCACTGTGGGCGAGCGCGGCACGGTCGGCGTCGGCATGCCCGGCGTGCTGTCGCCGCAGACCGGCCTGGTCAAGAACGCCAACTCCACCTGGCTGATCGGCAAGCCCTTCGACAAGGACCTCAGCGCCGCCCTCGGCCGCGAGGTGCGCTGCGAGAACGACGCCAACTGCCTGGCGGTGTCGGAGGCGACCGACGGCGCCGCGGCCGGCAAGGGCGTGGTCTTTGCCGTGATCATCGGCACCGGCACCGGCGCCGGTATCGCCGTCAACGGCCGTGCCCATCGCGGCGGCAACGGCCTGGGCGGCGAATGGGGCCACAACCAGCTGCCCTGGGCCACGCCCGAGGAGCTGCCGGGCCCCGACTGCTACTGCGGCAAGCAGGGCTGCCTGGAGACCTGGATCTCTGGCACCGGCTTCGGCAAGGACCATGTCCGGGTCACCGGGCAGGAGATCTCGACCCATGAGGTGGTGTCCAGGGCCGAGGCCGGCGATCCGGACGCCTCGGCCACGCTGGAGCGCTACATCAGCCGGCTGACCCGCGGCCTGGCCCATGTCGTCAACCTGCTCGACCCCGATGCCATCGTGCTCGGCGGCGGCATGTCGAATGTCGCGCGCCTGTATGACGAGGTGCCGCGCCGCCTGCCGCCGATCGTGTTCGGCCGGGAGTGCGCCACGCCGATCCTGAAGGCCAGGCACGGCGACAGCAGCGGCGTCCGCGGCGCCGCCTGGCTGTGGCGGCAGGGCGAGACCGACTGAAGTCACACTCCTTGTTCTCTTAACGTTCCCTGGTCTCGCGATCTGGCGGCCGCTGAGGTATGATCCGCGCCCCTGACTCGCCGTGAGGCCACCGCATGTCCCAACCGGAACGCCGCCTGACCGCCATCCTCTGTGCCGATGTGGTCGGCTATTCGCGACTGGTGGGGCGCGACGAGACCGGCACGCTGGCCCGGCTCGACCAGGCTCGCGGCATCCTGCGGAATGCGATCGAAGGGCAGGGCGGCCGCATCTTCAACCTGGCGGGCGACGGGATGCTGGCCGAGTTCCCCAGCGCCCTGGCCGCGGTGCAGGCCGCGATCACGGCCCAGGACAGGCTCGACGATTGGGCCGAGGTCCAGCCCGAGGACGACCGCATGCGCCTGCGCATCGGTGTCAATCTCGGCGATGTCGTGGTCAGCGGCGACGACCTGCTGGGCGATGGCGTCAATGTCGCGGCGCGGCTGCAGGAGGTGGCGGTGCCGGGCGGCATCTGCCTGTCCGGCGCGGTCTACGAGCAGGTGCGCAGCAAGATCGAGACCGGCTTCGCCGATCTCGGTCCGCGCGCGATGAAGAACATCGCCGATCCGGTGCGGGTCTATGCCCTGCGGATCGGGCCGGAGGTACCGTGGGCGGAGCAGCGGGTCCCGCCTGTTGCGGCCGCCCACCCAGGGCACGCGGTCTTCGGCCGGCTGCGCCGCCGGTTCCTCGGCGCGCTCGTCGTCGTCGCCGTGCTGCTGGTTATCAACCTGATGACCAGCCCCTACGACATCTGGGTGCAGTGGCCGGCGCTCGGCCTCGGCGTCGCCGTGCTGCTGCCGGTGATCCGCCACCTGCTCTGGGGCCGGCCGCTCGACGCCGGCAGCAAGTAGCGGTCGGGCTCAGGCCAGCAGCAGGGCGTCGTCGTCGAGCTGCCCGCCGCGGACCTTGCTGAACAGCTTCAGCAGGTCCGGCACATCCAGGCCGCTGCGGTCGTCATTGGCGACGTCGAAGGCGACCCGGCCCTCATGCAGCATCACCGTGCGGCTGCCATGGTCCAGGGCGTGGCGCATCGAATGGGTCACCATCAGCGCCGTCAGCTTCTGCTCCTCGATGATCTGGCAGGTCAGACGCAGCACGAAATCCGCGGTGCGCGGATCGAGCGCCGCGGTGTGCTCGTCCAGCAGCAGGATCTTCATGCCGGCCAGCGTCGCCATCAGCAGGCTGACCGCCTGGCGCTGGCCGCCGGACAACAGGCCCATGGAATCGCCCAGGCGGTTCTCCAGCCCCAGCCCCAGCACCGCCAGCTTGTCGCGGAACACCGCGCGGCGCGGCCCGTCGAGCGAGGCGGCGAGGCCGCGGGCGCGGCCGCGGGCATGGGCCAGGGCCATGTTCTCCTCGATCGACAAGGCCTCGCAGGTGCCGGCCATCGGGTCCTGGAACACCCGGGCGACCAAGCCGGCCCGCTTCGGCGCCGGCCAGCGGGTGACGTCGATGCCGTCGATCTCGACCCGGCCGCGCTCCGCCACGGCATCGCCGCTCAGCACGTTCAGCAGGGTCGACTTGCCGGCGCCGTTCGAGCCGATGACGGTGACGAACTCGCCGCTCGGGATGGTCAGGTCGAGGCCGCGCAGGGCCTTGTTCTCGAGCGGCGTGCCGCGGCCGAAGGTGACGTGAACGTCCTGGACTCGAATCATCTCAGGCGCTCCGCCGGAACAGGGTCTTCAAGGGGTTGCGGACGCCCGGCAGCATCAGCGCGACGCCGACCAGGACGGCGGTCACCAGGTTCAGGTCCGAGGATTGCAGCCCGAGCCAGCTGGTGTTCAGCGCCAGTGCGATGGCGGTGCGGTACAGGACGGCGCCGATCACGCAGGCCAGCAGCATCAGCACGATCGAGCGGGTGCGGAAGATGGTCTCACCCAGGATCACCGCGGCCAGGCCGTTGACGATGGTGCCGGTGCCGACGGTGACGTCGGCGAAGCCGGCGGTCTGGGCGAACAGGGCGCCGGCCAGCGCCACCAGCGCGTTCGACAGCGCCATGCCGACATAGATGTGCAGCTTGGTCGAAATGCCCTGCGCCCGCGCCATCCGGGGATTGGCGCCGGTGGCGCGCATGGCCAGGCCGAACTCCGAGGTCAGGAAGCGGCCGAGGGCCAGGCCTACGACCAGCACGATGATCGCCAGCACCACCACCTTCAGGCTCGCCCGCGCCGGCAGGCCGGCCGCTTCGATCATCGGCGACAGCCAGGCGAACAGGCCGATCACCGTGTCCTGATTGATCAGCGCGACGTTCGGCTTGCCCATGATCCGCAGGTTGATCGACCACAGCGCGATCATGGTCAGGATGCTGGCCAGCAGATGCAGGATGCCGAAGCGGACGTGGAGCCAGGCGGTGACAAGGCCGGCCAGGGCGCCCGCCGCAACCCCGACCAGCGTGGCCGACACCGGGTCGAGGCCGGCGACGATCAGGGTGGCAGTGGTGGCGGCGCCGAGCGGAAAGCTGCCGTCGACGGTCAGGTCGGGAAAGTTCAGCACCCGGAAGGACAGGAACACCCCGAGCGCGACGAGGGCAAAGATCAGCCCGATTTCGATCGCGCCGAGAAAGGCGAACAGACTCATCAACACGTCCTGCGGAGCGGCCGCCGGCGACCGCGGAAACGAGAAGGCCCCGATATACGGGCTGTGGCCGGAGCTGTCATCTCCGTACAGTCGCATCGGGGCGCGAGCGCGTAGGTGGGTCCGCCCTGGCGAACCAACATCTCGCCAGCGCGACTGCAGACGCCACGTTGGGTTCGCTCGCGCGAACCCAACCTACGAGTGGATTTTACTTGATCACCTTCTTGGCGCGGCTCAGCACCGCCTCGGGGACGGTGACGCCCATCGCCGCGGCCGACTTCGTGTTCACGAACAGGTCGGTGCCGCTGGCGTTCTTGACCGCGATGTCGCCCGGCTTCTCGCCCTTCAGCACCCGGACCACGACCGCGCCGGTCTGGCGGCCGACCTCGAAATAGTCGAAGCCGACCGAGGCGATGGCGCCGCGGGTCACGCTGTCGGTGTCGCCGGAGAACACCGGGATCTTGTTCTCGGTGCCGACCTGGATCACCGCCTCGAGCGCCGAGACGACCGTGTTGTCGGTTGGGACATAGATCACGTCGACCTTGCCGACCAGGCTCTGCGCCGCGCCCTGGACGTCAGCCGATTTGGAGGCCGCGGCGGTGATGATCTCGACCTTCCACTCCGGCGCCATCTCCTGCAGCGCGGAGATCAGCGCCGCCGAATTGGCCTCGCCCGGATTGTAGGGCACGCCGATGGTCTTCACCTTCGGCACGATTTCCTTGATCAGGTTCAGGTGATCGGCCAGCGGCGACAGGTCGGAGATGCCGGTGACGTTGCCGCCGGGATGGTCCAGGTTCTTCACCAGCTGGGCGCCCGCGGGGTCGGTGACCGCGGTGAACACCACCGGAATATCCTGGGTCGCCGCGACCACGGCCTGCGCCGATGGGGTGGCGATCGGCACGATCACATTCGGGTTCTCGCCGACGAACTTCTGGGCGATCTGGGCCGCGGTGGCCGGGTTGCCCTGCGCCGATTCCCATTGGAAGACGAGGTTGTCGCCGTCCTTGTACCCGGCCTCCTCCAGCGCCTTCTTCACCCCGTCGCGGGCGGCGTCGAGCGCCGGATGCTCGACGATCTGGGTGACGGCGACCGTAACCTTGTCGGCGGCGACGGCCACCGAGGACAAAAGCGCCAGCGCCGCGCCCGCCGCCAATGCCAAACGGCTGATATGCATGAACATCCCCCCGTGTTTGGTGCCCCGGCTGACGTCGCCGGGCGTCTGTTGCGCATTAGCGCAGGCGGCCGGGGACCCGTCAAGGAACCGCCGTCCGCCTGCGTTTTGTCGGAGTTTTGGCCGGCTGAGCCCCCGGTCTCAGCCCAGGTCGAAGACGATGCCTTGAGCCAACGGCAGCTCGCGGCTGTAATTCACCGTCGCTGTCTGCCGGCGCATATAGGCCTTCCAGGAATCCGAGCCGCTCTCGCGCCCGCCGCCGGTCTCCTTCTCGCCGCCGAAGGCGCCGCCGATCTCGGCGCCCGAGGTCCCGATGTTGACATTGGCGATGCCGCAATCGCTGCCCGCCGCCGACAGGAAGGTCTCGGCCTCGCGCATATCGGTGGTGAAGATGCAGGAGGACAGGCCCTGCGGCACGTCGTTGTGTAGCATCAGCGCCTGGCCGAACTCCCGGTACTTCATGACGTAGAGGATCGGCGCGAAGGTCTCGTGCTTGACGATGTCGCTCTGCGCCGGCATCTCGGCGATCGCCGGGCTGACATAGTAGCCGCCCTGCGGCACGCCGGACGTGACCTGAGCGCCGCCGGTGACGGTGCCGCCCTGGTCGCGGGCTGCCGTCAGCGCCTTCTGCATGCCGTCGAAGGCAGCCTTGTCGACCAGCGGCCCGACCAGCGTGCCCTGCTCCAGCGGGCTGCCGATGCGCACGGCGCCATAGGCCTGCTTCAGGGCCGGGACCAGCTTGTCGTAGACGCTGTCATGAACGAACAGCCGGCGCAGGCTGGTGCAGCGCTGGCCGGCGGTGCCGACGGCGCCGAACAGGATGGCGCGCACCGCCATGTCCAGATCGGCCGACGGGCAGACGATCATGGCGTTGTTGCCGCCGAGCTCGAGCAGGGAGCGGCCGAGGCGCTGGGCGACGCGCGGCCCGACCTCGCGGCCCATCCGGGTCGACCCGGTGGCCGAGATCAGCGGCACCTTCGGGCTGTCGACCAGCTTTTCGCCGATCTCGCGGCCGCCGATCAGGATCTCGGCCAAGCCGTCCGGCACGCCGCCGAAGCGCTCGGCCGCCTTGCGGAAGATCGCCATGGTGGCCAGAGCCGTGACCGGGGTCTTCTCCGACGGCTTCCAGATCACGGGGTTGCCGCAGACCAGCGCCAGCGCGGCGTTCCAGGACCACACCGCGACCGGGAAGTTGAAGGCCGAGATCACCCCGACCGGGCCTAGCGGATGCCAAGTCTCGGCCATGCGGTGGCCCGGCCGCTCCGACGCGATGGTCAGGCCGTAGAGCTGGCGCGAGAGGCCGACGGCGAAGTCGCAGATGTCGATCATCTCCTGGACCTCGCCGAGGCCCTCCTGGAGGATCTTGCCGGCCTCGACCGAGACCAGGCGGCCCAGCTCGGTCTTGTGGGCGCGCAGCTCCTCGCCGAGCAGGCGCACCAGCTCGCCGCGGCGCGGGCCCGGCACGGTGCGCCAGTTCAGGAAGGCGTTGGACGCGCGCTCGATCGCGGCATCGGCATCGGCTTCGGTATTCTCGTGCAGGCGGGCGATCTCGGCGCCGTCGACCGGCGACCGGACGACCAGCGTGCCGCCGGCCAGGGCGTCGGGGTCCAGCCCGAGGCCGCGGATCAGATCGTTCAGCTCCATGAAACACAACTCCGGAGAACTTGAGCGCCGAAGGCGCTGATGGGCGGCATTCGTATCGTTGCGCGGTTCGCGGGGCAAGCGCAGTGGCGACGGGTGGGGCTGGCTGGCTGCACCACCAAAAATAGTATTGCCTTCCGAATAAAATGGTGTTTACGATTTGTTCGTATCCTGAAAATGGTGGTGCGGAATGGGCGCGACATTCTTCGATGTGCTTCATGCCGAAGCTGTGGCCATGGTCGTGGCGGTGCGGCAGATCCGCAGCGCCCGCAGCCTGCTCGACGGTTCGGCCGGCATCGCGACCTATGCCAATACCCTGCGCGAGGCCTATCACTACCAGCATGCGCTGCAGCCGGCCCTGGCTCTGGCGGCGGAGCGGATGTTGGACCACGGCCGGCACATGCCGCTGGCGCTGCTGCTGCAGGAGAAGGCGAGGGACGTGGCGGGGCTGGATCTTCGGGTGCTGGACGATCTCGAGGCACTCGGCTTCAGCCGGGCGGATGTGGTCACCTCGGTGCCGACGCCGCCGACCGAGGCCTGCATCGCCTGGTGCCGGTTCCTCGCCCGCAGCGATCATCCGGCCGGCTTCCTGGGTATCGCCTATCTGCTCGAATACCTCGCCGCCACCTGCGCCGGGACGGCGGTCGACGGCCTGCTGCGGACGGCGCGGATCGCCGGCATCCGCCGCGCGCTCAGCTTCCTGCGCAACCGTGTCGAAGCGCGGGAGGGCCATGTCCGGACGCTGGCTGCAGCCCTGCCGGCGCTCGACGATCCGGCGGAGATTGACGCGGTGCTGACCTCGGCCCGGGTGACACGGACGCTCTATGCCGGCATGCTCCGCGCCGTCGACGGCATGTCGGCAATGCCGGCGCGCCGGACGGCGGGCTGACAGGCGGTCGTCGGATCGCTACACCCTTCGGTAGACGTCGCGGCCGACGGAGAGCGGGCGAGGGGAGAAACCGATGCACGAGGGCATTGCCGCCAACCGGGCGAACTGGGACGAGCGGGTGGCGGTGCATCTCCGTTCCGCCTTCTACAATGTCGACGGTTTTCGGCGCGGCGAGACCGATCTGGGGCCGATCGAGGCGGCGGAGATCGGCGATATCGCCGGGCTGCGCGTGGCCCATCTGCAGTGCCATTTCGGCATGGACACGATGTACCTGGCGCGACGTGGCGCACAGGTCACCGGCCTCGACTTCTCCGCCAACGCCGTCGCCGCAGCCCGTGCCCTGGCGGCCGAGACCGGCAGCAGCGCCGATTTCGTTGAGGGCGACGTCTACGATGCGCCGCGCCTGCTCGGCGAGAGCCTGTACGACCTGGTCTTCACCAGCTGGGGCACGATCATCTGGCTGCCCGACATCGTCCGCTGGGCACAGGTGGTCGCGGCGCTGATGAAGCCCGGCGGGCGGCTCTATTTCCTCGACGGCCATCCGGTGGCGCGGGCGCTGGACCAAGCTAGCGCCGACGCACCCCTCGTGCCGAGCTACGCCTATTTCCGCGACGCGCCGATCGAGTTCGAAGTGCAGGGCAGCTACGCCGACCGCGACGCCGTCTTCACCCACACCCGCTCGGTCGAATGGGACCATCCGCTCGGCGCCATCGTCGGTGCGCTGCTGGCGGCAGGGCTGCGGCTGACGGCCCTGCGCGAGCATGACGCCGCCGCCTGGCAGATGTGGCCGTGTCTGGTGCCGGGGACGGACGGGCTGTGGCGGATGCCGGCGGACCGGCCGACCCTGCCGCTCAGCCTCACCATCGAGGCGGTGAAGAGCTGAAGCTGCTTTGGGTAGGAGTCCGGTCGGCTGAGCCGGGACCGGAGCGGCGTCTCACCGGGGCCTTCCGCATCGCCCCTTCTGGGTGAGACCGGCTTCGCTCAGCCCCGCGCGGCGATCCGGGCGGGGCCCTCCGGGGTCGGGATCTCGATGTCGACCTCGAGCGTCGACACGGAATTGCCGCGGTCGAGCTTGACCTGCACCTTTTCGCGGTCGATCGCGATGTGCTTGGCGATCACCGCCAGGATCTCCTCCTGCAGGATCGCCACCAGGTCGGRCCGGCCGCCGATCACCGACCGCTCATGCGCCAGCAGGATCTGCAGCCGCTCCCGCGCCACCGGGGCGGAGTTGCGCTTGGTGAAGAAGCTGAACAGGCTCATGCGACCCTCCGGCCGAAGAGCTTGGCGAAGATCCCCTTCTTGTCGCTCGGGACCGTCATCTCCAGGATCTCGCCCCGCAGGCGCTTCGCCGCGTCGGCATAGGCCCGGGCCGGGGCGCTCAACGGGGCGTTGAGGGTCACCGGCGCGCCCATGTTCGAGGCCCGCAGCACCTCCTCGCTCTCCGGGATGATGCCGAGCAGCGGGATCGACAGGATCTCCAGCACGTCCTCGGTCTTCAGCATCTCGCCGCGCTCGGCCCGCGCCGGGTCATAGCGGGTCAGCAGCAGGTGCTTCTCGACCCGCTCGCCCTTCTCCGCGCGCTCGGTCTTGGAATCGAGCAGGCCGATGATCCTGTCGGAGTCACGGACCGAGGAGACCTCGGGGTTGGTCACCACCACCGCCATGTCGGCGTGACGCATGGCCAGAACCGCGCCCTTCTCGATGCCGGCCGGGCTGTCGCAGATCACCCAGTCGAACTTCTCCTTCAGCTCGGCGACGACGCGCGACACGCCCTCCATGGTCAGGGCGTCCTTGTCACGGGTCTGTGATGCCGCCAGCAGCGACAGGGTGTCGATCCGCTTGTCGCGGATCAGCGCCTGCGACAGCTTGGCGTCGCCCTGGACCACGTTGATCAGGTCGAACACGACCCGCCGCTCCGACCCCATCACCAGGTCAAGGTTGCGCAGGCCGACATCGAAGTCGACGACGACGACATTCTGCCCGCTCTGGGCCAAGGCCGCGCCCAGCGCCGCGGTGGAGGTCGTCTTGCCGACGCCGCCTTTTCCGGATGTCACGACCAAGACCTTGGCCATACTTGCCGCTCTCCTCTTTTGTCTCAGTCCAGGGCTGCCAGAACCATGGCGTCGCCGTCGAGCCAAGCCTGCACCGCCCTGCCGCGCAGCTTCGGCTCCATGTCGTCCGCGGTCTTGTACAGACCGTCGATGGCCAGCAACTCGGCCTCGAGCCTGTGGCAGAAGATCCGGGCCCCGCCGTTGCCGGTGGATCCCGCGATCGCCCGGCCGCGCAGCGTGCCGTACACATGGATCGACCCGCCGGCGATGATCTCGGCGCCCGAGGCGACCGATCCGACGACCGTGACGTCGCCCTCCGGGAAGATCACCGACTGGCCGGAGCGCACCGGCCGGTCCAGCAGCAGCGAGGCGGCGGGCCGCGCCTCGGTGGACGGCGCCGCGGCCTGGGCGCCGTCCGGCACCTCGATCATCCCGGCGGGGCGGCTGCCGGTCATCAGCGGCGGCAGGCCCCAGGCCTCGGAGCCGAGCCAGGCCGGGTCGGCGCCCTCGATCCCGATCAGGCGGATGTCGCGTTGCTGCAGGTCATCGATCAGCGCCGCCAGATCCTGCTTGCGCATCGGCAGGGCCGACAGGTCGACCACCACCGGCCGGCCCTGGAAGAAGGCCGGCGAGCGCTGGATCTGGGCGTCGAGCTCGGTGAGCCAGTCCGTGATCGGCGGCTCCGGCGCCAGGACGAGCGCCATGAAGGAGCGACCACGGAAGCGGATGGCGGGGCGGGTGGTGCGGGCTGCTGTTGTCACGGTCAGGGGCGTAGCCGGGCGCGATCCGGCCGTCAACAAAGGGGTTCGCGACCATTCAACCCGGTTCGATCCGGATATGCAACAGGTTGTGGTTCCCAGCGGCCCGAGCCGCCATGTGTTGTGTCGTGGTCCTGTCCATCCCGCCCAGTCTGCAAAGCTTTCACCGCCTTGGCCACGGCCGAGTCGCCTCGCCGAGTCTCGGCGCGGAGATCCTCGGGACGCAGCAAGTCAGCGGGAGCGCCGGGCGACTCGGAAGCAGCGGGCGATGTGTTGGCCGCAATCGCAGCGGAGGGTCAGGCGGCCGTGCCGGCGTCGAAGCGGCGCAGGGTCTCGGCGAGATGTGGTGGCGGCGGCGCCTCGGCAGTGACCGGCGGCTTCTGCGGGTACAACGGCACCGACACGGCGCGGGCGTGCAGATGCAGCGGCGGGGCCTCCGGGCCACGGCCGGCGGTGCCGTAGATCGCATCGCCCAGGATCGGGAAGCCGGAGGCCGAGCAGTGCAACCGCAGCTGATGGGTGCGCCCGGTCAGCGGCCGCAGCTCCAGCCAGGCGAGGCCGCCATCGCGGCCGAGCACGCGGAACTCGCTGTGCGCCGGCTGGCCGGCGGGATCGACCTTCATCCACCAGCCGCGCTGCGCCGACCGCTTGGCCAGCGGCAGGTCGATGCGCCCCTCGTTCTCGATCGGGCCGCCCTCGACCACGGCCCAATAGGTCTTCGCCACCCGGCCGGAGGCGAACAACTGGCCCAGCGTCGCCGTGGCCTTGCGGTGCCGGCCCAGCACCAGGCAGCCGCTGGTGTCCTTGTCGAGGCGGTGGGCGAGGGCGGGCGGGTGCGGCAGGCCGAAGCGCAGCGCGTCGAGATGGTGGTCCAGCACCGGCCCGCCCTTCGGCCCGGCATGCACCGGCAGCCCGGCCGGCTTGTCGAGGATCAGCATCAGCCCGTCACGGTACAGCAGGCGGGCCAGGATCTCGGCGTCGGTCAATGCTGGGGTCGGGACGGCGATCATGCCGGCGTCATCGCACCGGCGCGGCCCGAAGGCAACATCGGGACCTTTTCAGAACAGCAATCATCCCTTTGCCGTCATTCCCGCGAACGCGGGAATCTCTTTCCGGTCAAAGCGTTACGAGATCCCCGCTTTCGCGGGGATGACGGATTGGGGATTCTGGAAAGGTCTCGACAGCGGCTTGGGTTGAACCAAGGAAGCACTTTAAGTTCAATAGATATATAATTGATATCGTTGAAATACAAAGCTTCCGCCACGCAGGTGGCGGAAGCTTTCTCCGGTTCAGGTCAGCGGTCAGTGGTGATGGCGATCCCGCCGCCAGTCATGCGCCACGCGGGCCTCGCAGCTGTTGCGCGCGTGGCGAGAATGGATATGGCCGCAGGCGGCATGCTGGCGGTGCTGCAGCGTCTCCCGGCGCCCATGATTGTCGTAGGGCGCGGCCTGGGCCGACGCGAAAGTCGCCGGCACGGCGACGATCACGGCGGTTGCGAGCAGGACAGTGCGGGTGAACTTCGAAATCATTTGAAGCCTGTGTGCGAAGTCATGCCTGACTGGCATGAACACTTCACGCGGCGGCTGCCGGGTTCCGTCGCGCCCGGCTACGGCCGGTCGATGCTGCGCCACCCATGCAGCAGCCGACGATCCTCCGCCGTGAAGGCGTAGTGGTGACCGCCCTGGCCGGCGGGCTGGTCGGCCGTGCGGCTGATCGGCCGGCCCTGCAGATGGCACAGCAGCAGCGCCCCGACCCCGCCATGCGAGACGATGGCGATGTCGCCTTCGGCCGGCGCCCGGCGCAGGACCTCGTCGATGGCGGCGACGATGCGGTGCTGGGCATCGGCCGCTCGCTCCCAGCCGTGCACGCTCTCCTGCGGCCGGGCGAAGAAGGCATCGGCCACAGTCTCGAACTCGAGCTTCGGCAGGTAACCGGTTGAGGAACG
The DNA here is from genome assembly GCF_052113205.1 of Inquilinus sp. YAF38. Lineage (NCBI taxonomy): Bacteria > Pseudomonadati > Pseudomonadota > Alphaproteobacteria > Rhodospirillales > Rhodospirillaceae > Inquilinus > Inquilinus sp. YAF38. The sequence continues at coordinate 33,021 of NZ_JBFRCU010000033.1, forward strand.
GTCGTTTTCGCCGAGCTCTTCCAGCTCGGTGATCGAGAGGCCTAGCGCCTCGGCCAGTATGGCGGCGCCGTCCCGCGCCTTGCGCTCGGTGCTGCAGAACAGGCTGCGCAGCCCCGCGGTCCAGGGCTGGTCCAGCACCGCCCGCATGCGCTCGCGGCCGCGCTCCGACAGAGGCCAGTCCGGCACCGGCACTGTCGGGTCGATCAGCACGTCGGGATGAGTGATGAAATGGACGTGCCGGGCCATGCGGTCCTCGCTGCGGAAGGCGCGGCATCATCTCCGATTTGCCAGACCGACGAAATTCCTGCATCGATCGTCGTGCATCGGCGCGAGGCGCCTCGATCGGGGAGGGGTGAGATGGTCAGGCTGGGCAAGCTGGCGAAGCGGTACCGGATCGAGGATGGCGACGGCTTCCGCCTGAAGGACTGGGACCCGGCCGACACCGCCTGGCTGGATGACAAGATCGTGGCCGAGGAGGCGCTGGCCGAAAGCGTCGCCAAGCTGGCGGAGATGCAGGACATGCTGTACGCCCAGGACCACTGGTCGGTGCTGCTGATCTTCCAGGCGATGGACGCGGCGGGCAAGGACAGCACCATCAAGCACGTCATGTCGGGGATCAACCCGCAGGGCTGCCAGGTCACCGCCTTCAAGCAGCCCTCGGCGGAGGAGCTGGACCATGACTTCATGTGGCGCACCACCCGCCACCTGCCGGAACGCGGGCGGATCGGCATCTTCAACCGCTCCTACTACGAGGAGGTGCTGGTGGTCCGGGTCCATTCCGGCGTACTGGGCAGCCAGCGCCTGCCGCCGAAGCTGGTGACCAAGAAGATCTGGAAGGAGCGGTTCGAGGATATCGGCGCCTTCGAACGCTACCTGGCCCGCAACGGCACGCTTGTCCTCAAGTTCTTCCTCAACGTCTCGCGCGAGGAGCAGAAGAAGCGCTTCCTCGACCGGCTGAACGAGCCGGAGAAGCACTGGAAGTTCCAGCCCGCCGATGTGGCCGAGCGGCAGCTCTGGCCCGACTACATGAAGGCCTATGAGGAGATGATCCGGGCGACCGCCGCGCCGCACGCGCCCTGGCACGTCATTCCGGCCGACAACAAATGGTTCACCCGGCTCGCCGTCGCCGCCGCGATCGTCGATGCCATGGCAGGGCTTGACCTCGCCTATCCGAAGGTCGACCCCGGGATCAGCGAGAAGCTGCAAGCCGCCCGCGCGTCGCTGGAAAACGAATAGCCCGGTCGTGACCGGCCCGCTGTCGATCGCCGTCTGCGGCTGCGGCCCGGCCGGTCTGGCCGCCGCCTGCTTCCTGCATGATGCCGAGCACCGGGTGCGGCTGCTCGAGCGCTTCGCCGAGCCGCGGCCGATCGGCGCCGGGCTGATGCTGCAGCCCGCCGGCCTCGCCGCACTGGGCCGGATCGGCGCGCTCGATGCAGCCTTGGCCTACGGCCAGCGGATCGACGGGCTGTACGGCCGCTCCGAGCCCTCGGGCCAGGTGGTGTTCGACCTCAGCTACGCCGCGGTCGATCCGGCCCTGCACGGCCTGGCGATCCACCGCGCCGCGATCTTCGAGGTGCTGTGGCAGGCGGCCGCCGCGCGCCGCATCCCGGTCGAGACCGGGGTCGAGATCGCCGCGCTGGCCGCCGATGCGGAGGGCCGGCCCGTGCCGGTCACCGCCGCCGGCCGCCGCCTGTCGGCGGTCGACCTGGTGGTCGACGCGACGGGCAGCGGCTCGGCATTGCGTCCGCTCGCCCGCGCCCCCGTCCGGCCGCGTCCCTACGCCTATGGCGCGGTGTGGGCGACCGTACCGGCTGCGGGGCTGCGGCTGGACCGGCTGGAGCAGCGCTTCCGTTCGGCGCGCGAGATGCTCGGCCTGCTGCCGGTCGGGCGGATGCCGGGCGACGACGTGCCGCGCGCCATCCTGTTCTGGAGCCTCAGGGTGGCGGAGCACCCGGCTCTGCTGGCGGCGGGCATCGGGGCGTGGCGGCGCCGGGTTCTCGACCTCTGGCCCGAGATCGAGCCAGTGATCGCCGGCATCACCGACCCCGGCCAGCTGACGCTCGCCCGCTACGCCCAGGCGACGCTGCGCCAGCCCTTCGGCGACCGCATCGCCTTCATCGGCGACGCCGCCCATTCGACCAGCCCGCAGCTCGGCGCCGGGGTGACCATGGCGATGCTGGACGGCGCCGCCCTGGCCGATGCACTGGCGGCCGCGCCGGACATCCCTGCCGCCCTGGCCGCCTATGCCGCGCGGCGCCGGCAGCACATCCGCTTCTACCAGCGCATGAGCGCGCTGCTGACCCCGGCCTTCCAGTCCGACCGACGCTGGATCGGGACCTTCCGCGACCTGACCTTCCACCCGTCGACGCGACTGCCCTGGCTGAAGCGCCGGATGATACAGACCTTCGCCGGCCTCTCAACCGGTCCCTTCGCCGCCGTGACGCCGGTCGCCCTGGCGGGAGCGGCGGACCCGATTTCTGATCGTGTTCCTGCAGTAAGATAATATATTTATCAATCTGATGTTCCATATTTCTGATATAACAGGTGAGTATGGTTGAATGGATGATCGGCGTTGTGCCGCGGGTGGCAATCGCCATGGCCACGATGCTGCTGGGCATCCTGCCCGGTGTCGCCCTGGCGGCCGACGCGTTTGTCCTCGCGGCTCCGGCAGGGACGTTCCGGATCGATCCGGCGACGCTGGCGGTGTCGTTCCGCCCCGCCGGCGAGGGCGAGGCGGTGCTGGCCGCCCCGGCCATGGACGCGGGACAGGTGACGGACCGGACCGACGCCGGCTGGCGCCTGGTCTCGGGTGACGACGCCTTCACGGTCGAGGCCGGCGTGCAGGACGGGGCGCTGCGCCTGTCGATCCGCTCCGACCGGCCGGCGACCCTGGCCTGGCCGCAGACCGCCGACCCGGCCGCGATCACCGCCTATGCCATGCCCTTCGGCGAAGGCAGCTACATCCCGGCCGACGACCCCGCCTGGCTTGACTGGCTGACCCGGCGTTATGAGCCGGCCGGCTTGGCCGAGCAGTTGTCGATGCCATTCTGGACCGAGCTGCGCGCCGACCACTCGATCACCTGGCTGGTCGAAACGCCGTTCAACACCACCTTCGCCGTCGCCGAAGAGGCCGGCCGGCCGCGACCGGTACTGGCGCACGATTTCACCCGCCTGGCGTCGGGCTCGCCCTATGTCGTCCGCATCGTGCCGGGACCGGCCGACCCGCTGGCCGGGGCGAAGACCTATCGCGCCTGGCTGCAGGCCAGCGGTGCATTTCTCTCGCTGACGGATAAGATTGTGGCCTTGCCGGATGTCGCCCGGCTCGGCGGCGCCCCGCACATCTACCTTTGGGGCAAAGGCCCGCTGAAGCCGGAGGATGTGTTGCAGTGGCGCGCCTTCGTCCGGCTGGTCCAGCAGAAGAAGGACGATCCCGGCCATCTCGCCGGTCGGCTGTGGCAGGTCTTCGATGCGGAGGGCCGCCAAGCCTTCGAGGGTGCATTCAAGGATGTGGCCGGCAGCGGCGGCTTCGTCTCGGCCTACAGCCGGACGACTCTGACCGGGGCGGTCAACGATGCTTTGCGCCAAGCCGTGCCGATGGCGCCGGTCGATCCGCTGCCGGGCGGGCACGATCCGGCGGCGGAGGCGGCCTGGGCCGGCGGCCCCCTGCGGGCGGCCCTGACCGAGGCCTTCGGCCCGCTGTTGGCGCCGCCCGAGCGCTGGGGTGGCGGGATGTCGCTCGACACCGTTGCGGCGCTGCAGCAGGCGGGGCTGACCCGCGCCTGGCTCGGCGTCGAGGATTGGCGCGACGCGCTGTGGCATCCCGAGGCTGTGACTGCCGCCAAGGCCGCCGGTTATCTGGTCGGCGCCTATGACAGCTATGGCAGCGCCCATCCGCCGGACCTGCCGGAGACGTGGCCGACGGCGCAGATGGGCGGCGATCTCGCCGCCGCCGGCTATGTCGACAGGAACGGCAGGATCGTCACGGGCTTCAGCGGCCGCGGCGTCTATGCCAGCGCGATGGCGGCGGAGCCTTATGCCCGGCAGCGGATCGCAGCGGTGGCCAAGGCGGCCGGCCTCGACAGCCTGTTCCTCGATGTCGATGCCACCGGCCTGGTGTTCGACGATTACGCGCCGGGCCGCGAGACCAGCGCGGCGCAGGATGCCGAGGCGCGCCGCCGCCGGCTGGCCTATGCGGCGTCGCTCGGCCTCGTCGTCGGCAGCGAGGGCGGCTCCGCCCTGTTCGCGCCGCAGATCGCCTTCGCCCATGGCATCACCACCCAGCCCTTCGCCTGGATGGCGCCGGAGATGAAGGACAAGGCCTCGCCTTACTACCGCGGCAACTACTGGCCGCCGGAGACGCCGTCGTTGTACTTCAGTACGGTCAAGCTGAAGCCGGAGATCGCGCGCGTCGCGTTCGATCCGCGCTTCCGCCTGCCGCTCTACGAGATCGCGCTGCATGACAGCGTCGTGACCACCCATCACTGGGAATACGGCTCGCTCAAATTCTCGGACCAGCGCGAGACTACGGCGCTGCTGCAGCTGCTGTATGCGGTGCCACCGCTCTACCACCTGAACGCCGCGGTGCTGGACCGCGACCTGCCGGCGGTCGTCGCCACTGACCGGGTGTTCCGGCCGCTGCACGAACGAGTCTTCACCCAACCGATGACCGATTTCGCCGTGCTGTCTCTCGACCGGCTGCTGCAGCGCTCTGCGTTCGGCGACGGCACGACAGTCACCGTGAACTTCGACACCAAACCGCGATCACTGCCCGACGGCACGACGCTGCCGGCGCAGTCGGCCCGCATCGCTGCGCCGGGGCAGGGGCCGCAGGTGGTCGAGGCCGGCGCCCTCTTCCGCTCCCTGAAGAAATAGGCGGATGCGCAAAATCATGAGCGAATCCGCCTAGTCGGCGCCGCGGGGCGGGCCTACCATCGCCCTGCCCAGCAAACAGGGGGTGCATCCAAATGAGAACAATCCTTCGCGGCGCCATCGCCGCGATCCTGCTCGGTTGCGCGGCCTTGCCGGCCCGGGCCGAGACGCCGAAGGACACGCTGGTCCAGGCTTACCGCATCGACGACATCATCACGCTCGACCCGGCCGAGGTGTTCGAGTTCTCGACCACCGAATACGTCAACCAGGTCTATGACCGGCTGATCTATTACAACGCCCAGGACCCGGCGAACTTCCTGCCCGGCATCGCCGAAAGCTGGACCGTCGCCGATGACGGCACCAGCTACACCTTCAAGATCCGCGACGGGGTCAAGTTCCACTCCGGCGATCCGCTGACGGCGGAGGACGCGGCCTATTCGATCCGCCGCGCCATCAAGCTGAACCTGTCGCCCGCCTTCATCGTCGGCCAGTTCGGCCTGACCGCGGAGAATGTCGACGCCATGGTCACGGCGCCGGATGCCCGGACGCTGGTGTTCAAGACCGACAAGGCCTACGCGCCCAGCTTCGTGCTCAACTGTCTCAGCGCCACCGTTTCCTCCGTGGTCGACTCGAAGACCGTGGAGGCGAACGCCAAGAACGGCGATTTCGGCCATGAGTGGCTGAACACCCACTCCGCCGGCTCCGGCCCCTATGAGCTCGGCGGCTGGAAGCCGAATGAGAGCTTGGTGATGAACCGGTTCGACGACTATTGGCGGGGCAAGCCGGGTTTCAAGCGCATCTTCTTCCGCCATGTGCTGGACCCGACCTCCCAACTGCTGCTGCTGCAGAAAGGCGATGTCGATATCGCCCGCGGCCTGACCGGCGAGCAGCTGGAATCGCTGAAGTCGAACCCGGACGTGACGGTGCAGGAGGTGCCGCGCGGCACCATTTGGTACCTGTCGATGAACACCCAGACCGAGCCCTTGAAGAAGGTCGAGGTGCGGCAGGCCCTGAAGTCGCTGATCGACTACCAGGGCATGGCCGACAGCTTCATGAAGGGTCTCGCGATCCCGCATGAGAACTTCCTGCCCAAGGGGTTTCTCGGCGCCCTCGACGACATGCCGTTCAAGCTCGACGTCGACAAGGCCAAGCAGCTGCTGGCCCAGGGCGGCTATCCGGACGGCTTCAAGATCAGCATCGACGTGCCGAACGGGTCGCCCTATCTGGAGATGGCGCAGTCGATCCAGGCCACCTTTGCCAAGGCGGGCGTGGAGCTGCAGATCATCGCCTCGGACGACAAGCAGCAGACCAGCAAGATCCGGTCGCGCAAATACCAGACCGCGATCGGCCGCTGGGGCCCGGACTACCAGGATCCGCACACCAACGCCCAGAACTTCGGCATGAATGTCGACAACGGCGAGAACCCGCCGATGAAGACGACCGCCTGGCGCACGGCCTGGGACATCCCCGAGCTGACCAAGGAGACCGAGGCCGCGGTGCTGGAGACCGACACCGCCAAGCGCCAGGCGATGTACGGGGACCTGCAGCGCAAGATCCGCGAGACCGCGCCCTACGCCTTCATGTTCCAGCAGGTCGAGGCGGTCGCCGCGCGCAAGAATGTCCAGGGCCTGATCTGGGGCCCAGGGACGGAGAACGACTTCTTCTGGCAGGGGAAGAAGGAGTAGGATAGTGCAGTCGGGTTCACCAGCGTGAACCCGACTGTATATTTAGACGTAGGTTGGGTTCGCGAAAGCGAACCCAACATCAGTGGTTCATCTGCAATGGACTATCGCCGCACGTATCGTCCCGGGGCCGCTTATTTCTTCACGCTGGTTACCGAGGCGCGCCGGCCCATTTTAGTGACGCATATTGATCGGCTTCGGGATGCGTTTCGCATCACTCGCAGACGCCATCCCTTCGAGATCGATGCGGTCGTCGTTCTTCCGGATCATCTGCATGCGGTCTTAACCCTGCCGGACGGCGATAGCGACTTTTCACTCCGGTGGCGGGAGATTAAACGGCGCTTCACCCAGAGCCTGCCCCTATTCGTGCAAGGTAATCGGTCGCCATCCCGGAAACGCAAAGGCGAGCGGGCGATTTGGCAACGCCGCTTCTGGGAGCATCTCGTCCGAGACGAAGATGACTTCGCCGCCCATGTGGACTACGTGCACTTCAATCCGGTCAAACACGGCTTGGTGACTGAGGTTTACGACTGGCCTCACTCCAGCTTCCATCGGTATGTCCGGCTGGGTCTGTATCCACCGAGATGGGGAAGTGGTCTCAACATTCCGGACACTGTTGGGCGGGAATAAAGGTGTTGGGTTCACTGCGTGAACCCAACCTACTCAGTTCAATACGACGTAGGTTGGGCTCGCGACAGCGAACCCGACATCGTCAGAGCCGGCTACGCCGCCTCCCGCGCCACCAGATGCCCGTCGCCGACATCGGCCATGTCGGCCAGCACCGGCGTGTAGTCGACCGGCCGCACCGGGCTCGGGACCTCGCCGGACAGGCGCTGGAAGTGGTCGCGGCGGCGGCGCGGGTCGGCGATCGGCACGGCCTGCATCAGCTTGCGGGTGTAGGGGTGGCGTGGGTCCTCGAAGATCTGGCGGCGGGTGCCGGTCTCGACGATCTGGCCGAGATACATCACCGCCACCCGGTGGCTGATCTGCTCCACCACCGCCATGTCGTGCGAGATGAAGAGATAGGCGAGACCGAGATCGGCCTGCAGCTCGTGCAGCAGGTCCAGCACCCGGGCCTGGACCGAGACATCGAGGGCGGAGACGGATTCGTCGGCGACGATCGCCTTGGGCGACAGGCTCAGCGCCCGGGCGATGCAAATGCGCTGGCGCTGGCCGCCGGAGAATTCATGCGGATGGCGGTGGCGCAGCTCCGGCGCCAGACCGACGCGGCGGAACAGCCATTCGACCCGGTCGGCCAGCTCAGCCCCCTTGGCCAGGCCGTGGATCACCAGCGGTTCGGCCACCAGCTCGCCCACGGTCATGCGCGGGTCGAGCGAGGCGTAGGGATCCTGGAACACCATCTGGATGTTCCGGCGCAGCGGCTTCAGCGCGGCCGGTCCCAGCCCGGCCGCCTCGGCCCCGGCGATGCGGATCGAGCCGCGCCAGGGCACCAGCCCCATCAGCGCCTTGCCGGTGGTGGACTTGCCGCAGCCGCTCTCGCCGACCAGAGCCAGCGTCTCGCCGGCGGCGAGGGTGAAGGACAGGCTCTCCACCGCATGCACGCGCTTGACCGTGCGCTGCAGCAGCCCGCCGGCGATGTCGAAGCGAACCGTCAGGTCATTCACTGCCACGACCGGCTCATCTGCTACGGCCGGGGAAGAGGTGTCGGCGCGCAACGGCTGATCGCGGCCGGCCAACTGCCCCAGCTTCGGTACGGCGGCCAGCAGCGCCCTTGTGTAGTCCTGGCGCGGCGCCTCGAACAGCGGGACCACCGGACCGCTCTCCACCACCTTGCCCTGGTTCATCACCACCACCCGGTCGGCCATCTCGGCCACCACGCCCATGTCGTGGGTGATCAGGATCAGGGCGGTGCCGAACTGGCGCCGGAGGTCGCGCATCAGCTCCAGGATCTGGGCCTGGATGGTGACGTCCAGCGCGGTGGTCGGCTCGTCGGCGATCAGCAGCTTGGGCCGGCAGGCCAGCGCCATGGCGATCATCACCCGCTGCCGCATGCCGCCGGACAGCTCGTGCGGGTGCTGCCGCAGCCGCCGCTCGGGCTCGGAGATGCGCACCGCCTCCAGCGCCTCCAGGGCCAACCGCCGGGCTCCGGCGCCGTCGACCCGGCGATGGGCGCGGATCGCCTCGGCGATCTGCCGGCCGACCGACATCACCGGGTTCAGGCTGGTCATCGGCTCCTGGAAGATCATCGCGATCTCGCCGCCGCGCACCCGCCGCATCTGCCGCTCGGGCAAGGCCAGCAGGTCCCGGCCCTCCAGCAGCACCTGGCCGCCGGCGACCCGGGCCATGGGCTGCGGCAGCAGCCCCATGATCGACAGCGAGGTCATCGACTTGCCGCTGCCCGATTCCCCGGCGATGCACAGCGTCTCGCCGGGGTTCAGGTCGAAGCTCAGATCCTCGACCACCAGCTTCGGTCCCGCCGGCGTCGCGACCTGCGTGCGCAGGCCGCGGACGCTCAGCAGGGGCGTCGTTCCGTCGCTCATTCGAAGACGATGCGCGGGAAGTAGAACGACACCACCCAGTTCGGCTGGTCGACGATCTCGCTGATCCTGAGGTCGCCGCAGACCGAGCACAGCATGTAGGCGTCGACCGCCGCCATGCCGCGGGTGCGGCACAGCAACTCGACCATCTCGGCGACAGCGATGCGCGCCCCTTCCATCAGGTCGGGGCCGATCCCGGTCGTCACCTCATAGCCCTTGGCGTCGAGGTGGCGCGTCACCGGCCCGGGCGTGCTGAAGCGCGGCATCCTGAGATTGGCGCCCTTCACCAGGTCGAGCGTCAGCGTCACCTTCATCGGGCTCTCGATGGCTGTGCCGCAGACCTCGCCGTCGCCCTGGGCGGCATGGGTGTCGCCGATCGAGAACAGCGCCCCCGCCACCTCGACCGGCAGCCAGAGCGTTGCCCCGGCCGCCAGGTCGCGGATGTCGAGATTGCCGCCGACCCGCCGCGGCGGCACCACCGAATGCAGCCCCGGCTCCGCCGGCGCCACCCCGATGGTGCCGGCGAAGGGCTTCAGCGGCACCTTGGCCAGGGTCGAGAACAGGGCCGGCGTGTCGGCCTGATAGCGCCAGAGATGCAGCGCCGGGTCCTTGAACTGGTCCGCCAGCAGCCCGAAGCCGGGGATGTTGGCGGTCCAGCCGAAGCCCGAGGGCGCGTAGTGGTCCAGCGTGATCTTCAGCGCGTCGCCGGGCTCGGCCCCGTCGACCAGGATCGGCCCGGTGACCGGGTTGACCTTGCCGAAATCGAGCGTGGCCACGTCGGCGACCGTGCTGGAGGCACTGAGCTGACCCCCCGCGGCGTCCAGGCAGTCGAACTCCAGCGTCGTCCCCGGYGCCACCGTGGCCACCGGCTTGAAGTCCCGGTTCCAGCCGAAATGGTGGTGCGCGCCGTGGATGGTGTGGTGGTGGGGGTTACTGGGCATCTTTGGCGTACACGTTGTCGTAGTTGACCGGGATGTGGACCGGGTCGACGAACAGGGCGTCGTCGCCGCCCATCCGCTCCGAGCGGATGGTGTAGCGCTGCTCGTTGAATACCGGGGCCCAGGGCGCGTCCTTCATGACGTCGAGGAAGATGTCGCGCCACTTGGCCTCGCGCTCCGCCGCCTTGGCCGGGTCGGCGATCGCATCCGCCTCGGCCGCACGCTTGTCGAGATCGGCGTTGCAGTACCAGGACCAGTTCCAGCCGCCCGGCACCGCGCCGCCGCAGCCCAGGATCGGGCCGTAGAAGTTGGACGGGTCCGGGAAGTCGGCGATCCAGGCCATGCCGCCCGACCAGATCATCGTCGATTGCTTCTCGTCGCCACCGGCGGCGATGACGTTGGCCTGGGCCAGGGCCTTGATCTCGGCCTTGATGCCGATCTGGGCCAGATCCTGCTGGATCGCCTGGGCGATGCGCGGCTGCGGGTCGGTGTTGGCGACATAGAGGTCGGTGGTGAAGCCGGAGCTCTGGCCGGCATCTGCCATCAGCTTCTTGGCGCCCTCGACATCATAGGCATAGCCCTTGTAGTCGGCGGCATGGCCCGGCATCGACGGCGGCAGCGGCTGGTTCGCCGGCTTGGCGCGGCCGTTGATGATGCGGATGATCCGGTCCTTGTTGATCGCCATGTTGACCGCCTGGCGCACCCGCACGTCGTCGAAGGGCTTGGCCTTGACGTTCATGGTGATGTAGCCGGTGTGCAGCTGACTGCCCTGGATGATCAGGTCCTTGTAGGCCGGGTCCTGGGTCACCTCGAGGAACTTGGCCGGCGGGATGCCGTCGCCGGCGATGTCGACCTCGCCGCGCTGCAGCCGCAGCAGCGCCACCACCGGCTCCTGCCCGACCTCGAACACGATCTTGTCGAGATGCGGCAGCCCCTTCTGGAAGTAGTCCGGGTTGCGCTCGAACACGATGCGCTGGCCCAGCGTCCACTCGGTCATCTTGAAGGCGCCGGTGCCGACCGGGTGCTTGCCGAAGTCAGCTCCGTACTTCTCCACCTCTTCCTTGGGTACGACATGCGAGAAGTTCAGCGCCATCTTGTGCAGGAAGGGCGCGTCAGGCCGGGTCAGATGGAACACCACCGTGTAGTCGTCCGGCGTGGTGACTCCGCTCAGCTCCTTGGCCTTGCCGCCGGAGACGTCGGCGAAGCCCTGGATCGAATCGAAGAAGCCGGCGCCGGGGCTCTGCGTCTCCGGCTGCACCACGCGGTCGAGCGAGTATTTGACGTCGGCCGCCTTCAGCTCGCGGCCGTTGTGGAACTTCACCCCGTGGCGCAGCTTGAAGGTGTAGGTCAGGCCGTCGGCCGAGACCTCGAAGCTCTCGGCCAGGTCCGGCACCAGCTCGGTGGTGCCGGGCTTGTAGTCCATCAGCCCGTCGAACAGGCTCTTGATCATCGACCAGTTCTGCCAGTCGTAGCCGATGGCGGGGTCGAGGGTGGTGACGTCGTCCTTGTAGGTGACCGTCATGGTGCCGCCCTGCTTGATGTCCTGGGACATGGCGGGCGTCGCCAGGGCCAGCGTCAGGGCCGCGGCGCCGGCAAGCAGCATGGACCTCAGCATGAAACCTCCTGTTTTGGTTCGGTGCGATTATCCGTCACCGCAGCTTGATCCTCGGGTCGATGAACGGGGCGATCAGGTCGGCCAGCAGGTTGCCCAGCACGATGGCGACGGCGGAGACCAGCGTCACCCCCATGATGATCGGGATGTCGACGCGCTGGATCGCCTGCCAGGTCAGCTGGCCGATGCCGGGCCAGCCGAACACGGATTCGACGACGACGATGCCGCTCATGAACAGGCCGATGTCGATGCCGATCATGGCGATGATCGGCAGCAGCGCGTTGGGCAGCGCATGCGCCAGCACCACGCGCCAGACTCCCAGACCCTTGGCCCGGGCGGTGCGCATGTAGTCCTGGCGCAGCACGTCCAGCATCGCCGACCGCATCATCCGCGAATACCACCCCGCGCCGAGCAGCCCGAGCGTGAGCGAGGGCAGGACCAGGTGCGCGAAAGTGCCGTAGCCGCCGAGCGGGAACCAGGCGAGCTGCCAGGCGAAGACGTAGAGCAGCAGCATGCCGACCACGAATTGCGGCGCCGAGACGCCGATGAAGGAGGTCAGCATCAGCGCATGGTCGGTGGCGGTGTTCCGCCGCAGCGCCGCGATCACGCCCATGGTCAGCCCCAGCGCCAGCTCGCAGACGATGGCGCCGGCCATCAGCAGCAGGCTGGCCGGCAGGCGGCTCATGATCAGCGTCGCCACCTCGGTCCGCTGCAGGTAGGAGCGGCCGAGATCGCCCTGCACCAGGGCGCCGAGATAGCGCAGATACTGCTCGTGGAACGGCCGGTCGAGGCCGAGCTGGGCGCGGATGCTGGCCACCACCTCCGGCGTCGCGCTGCGCCCGGCGATCTGCCGCGCCGGGTCGGCCGGCAGCAGGTACAGCAGCATGAAGGTGACCAGGCTCACGCCCAGCAGGATCAATACGGCCTGGGCCAGGCGGCGGAGCAGATAGGCGCCCATCAGTGCCGGCCCTTCTGCGTCGGGTCGAGGATGTCGCGCAGCGCGTCGCCGACCAGGTTGAAGGCCAGGGCCAGCAGGATGATGGCGGCGCCGGGGATGAACACCAGCCAGGGCGCGGTCGAGAAATAGGTCTGGTTCTCGAAGATGATGTTGCCCCAGCTCGGCGTCGGCGGCTGCACCCCGATGCCGAGGAAGGACAGGGTGGCCTCCAGCAACACCGTGGTGGCGATGCCGAGCGTGCCCCAGACGATGGTGGTGGACAGCAGATGCGGCAGCACGTGGCGCAGCAGGATGCGGGCGCGGGAGGCGCCGAGGCCCCATTCCGCCTCGATGAAGTCGCGCTCCGCGATCGACCGGGTCTCGGTGTAGATGATCCGGGCGATCTGCACCCAGTTCACCATGGCGATCACCAGGGCCACGATCCACAGCGACGGCTTGAAGATCGCGGCCAGCACGATCGCCAGCAGCAGCGCCGGGAACGCCATCATCAGGTCGGTGAAGCGCATCATCGCGGCGCCCAGCCAGCCGCCGACGAAGCCGGCGACGACGCCGAAGAAGGTGCCGATCAGCACCGCGGCGCCGTTCGCGACCACGCCGATGATCAGCGAGGTCTGGGCGCCGTAGACCAGGCGCGAGAACATGTCCCGGCCCAGCAGGTCAGTGCCCAGCCAGAACCGGCCGTCCGGGGCCAGGGGGGCGCCCTCCAGCGTCAGCCCGTCGAACAGTTGCTCGTCGGGCGAGAAGGGCACGATCCAGGGCGCGAGCAGGGCCGCGGCCACCACCACCAGGATGACAACGAGCCCGAACAAGGCGAGCTTGCGGCGCAGGAGCTGGCTCAGGATCGCCACGGCTCAGCTTCCGCGCCGGCCGGCGGCCGGGTCCGTCGTGCCGGCGGCGAGGTCGAGGCAGTGCTCCTCGATGCTGCGCTGGCGCTGCATCGCGGCGCCACGGATCTCGCGGAAGGCGTCGGCCTCGTTCAGCCCGCGCTGCGCCATCAGGGTCAGGATGGCGCGGACCACCACGGGACGCAGGCGCAGCCGGGTCTCCAGATCGGCGATCCGGGCTTCGCGGTCGCGGCGCTCGGCGAAGCCGTGCTCCGCGATCACCAGGGCGCTGAACACGCCGCCGGAGGCGACCGGCTTCAGCAGATGGCCGGTGGCGCCCTGGGCCAGCACCCAGTCCAGCCGGCCCGGCGCCTCCGATCCGATCAGGGCGACCAGCGGCATCGGCGGCGCGCCGGCCGGCCAGGGGAACTGGCCGTCATGGGCGGTGTCGGCGTCGAACAGCACGAAGTCGGCGGTCAGGTCGGCCTCGGCCAGGGCCGGCCAGGCCGGCCGGGCGGCGATGCCCAGCCGTTCCAGCTGGCGCAGCACCGCGTCGGCGGCGGCGTGTGGCCGGTGCAGCACCACGGCGCTGCGACCACGGAAATTGGGAGTGGTGGCGCGGCGCATGCTCACTTCACCCGCTTCAGCCGCGGGGCCGCGCCGGGCCCGAGAACGCGCCGGGCCAGGGCCGCGGCGTCGAACTCGACCAGATACGGGTCCGGCGCCACCGGCGCCGCGGCGCGGTCCAGGATCTCGAAGCCGCCATCCGCCGCGATCCGACCCAGGCAGGGCGTCAGCGCCGCATGGTTGGTGCGCGGGTCGATGCCGATCGGCCCCAGCGGCGTGGTGAAACGGCGGGTGTGCAGCACCGGCCGCAGCGCCTCCGGTGCATCGGTGCCAGCTTCGCGCATCGCCTCGGCCAGCATCCGCACCGCGGCATAGCCGCCGGCGAGAAAGGCCGAGCTGCGCCGGCCGGCGCCGAAGCGTTGCCGCACCCGGTCGCGGAAGGCATGGTTCTCGGCGGTGTCCACGCCCTCGAAATAGATCGCGCTGCTGAGATGGCCGATGCCGGACGGGCCGATCAGCCCCAGCTCGCATTCGGTCAGGTTGCAGCTGACGATCGGGCAGCGGTCGGGTCCGAAAGCCGGGTCGCTGTCGGCCAGCGCCCGATAGGCTCGGAAGAAGGCGTAGCTCGACGGGCCGATCAGGTTGTTGAGAATGAAGTCCGGCCGCTTTTCGCGTACCTCCTGGACCAGCCGGCCCACATCCTCGCTGCCGATCGGCAGGTAGCGCTCGGCCAGGACCTCGCCGCCGCAGGCGCCGATCAGCTCGCGCGCCACGCGGTTGACCTCCCAGCCCCAGATGTAGTTCGAGCCCAGCAGGGCGGCGCGGGTGCCCCAGCGCGGCAGCACATGCTGGAACAGCGGCACGATGTGCTGGTTCGGGCTGGCGCCGGTGTAGATCACGGCCTCGCTGCTCTCGAAGCCTTCATAGGGGCAGATGTACCACAGCAGCGCGTCATGCTTCTCGATCGTCGGCAGCACCTCCTTGCGCGACAGCGAAGTGATGGTGCCGACGATCTGGCGGCAGCCGCCTTCGCGGATCGCCGCCTCGCACAGCGTGTGATAGCGGTCGATCACGCCTTCGGGGTTGGCGGCGACGGGGGCCAGGGTGAAGCCGAAGGCGTCGTCGGCATTGACCTCCTCCAGCGCCATCAGGGCGCCGTCCAGCGCCTCGCGTCCGATCGCGCCATAGGGCCCGGTGATCGAATAGAGCAGACCGATCGCGTAGCTCGCCCGCACGCCTGTCCCCTGAACGCAGAAAGCCCCATCACCTGCCGTCGCCGGCCTGCGGATGGGGCTTCATTGCCACTCCTGCCCGTCGGGCAAGAAGATGTCGAGTTGTCGGCTCCAGGATAAGGCCCGGCCGGTTTCTGTCAATCGCGCTGCAAGATTGCATCGCATCTCCGATCGGAGATAAATTCCCGGATATGAGAGATTCGACGCCATCGCAGCTCCTCGCCGGCCTTGGTCACAATGGCGGTCCGCCGCTGGAGGAGGAGCATCCGGATTCCGCGCCGTCCTGGCGGCATTTCTGCTGGAAGAAGGCGCATGCCGCCGCCTGGAAGACGCCGCCGCGCGAGGTGGCGCTGCGCCGTCTGGCCCGGGCCGAGGAGCTCGGCATGAGCTATCGCGACTACACGCTGGCGATCATGGAAGGGAAGTATCTCTAGCCGATCGCCATCAGCAGCACGTAGCAAAGGATCACCACGGCAAGGCACCGGAACGCGTAGCCGACATAACGGTACTTGGCCTGGCAGATCGCCGCCAGGTTGCGGGCGTTGGCGGTGTATTCCGCGGCGATGAAGTCCGGCTCCGTGCGGCGGGCCGCGTGCTCCAGACGCTCGCCGGCATGCGGCCAGGCGGCCCAGTACAGGCAGACGCCGCCGTTGCGCTTGCGCGGCAGCAGCACCAGCGCCACGCAGACCAGCCCACCGGCAAGAGCGACCACCAGGGCCAGGCACAGGCCCCATTGCAGCGAAGGGAAGGGGACGGTCCGGGTCCAGGTGAAGACCGCCCGCAGCTCCGGCGACCATGCCACCAGCGCGATCAGGAAGGTGAAGATATAGGCCGCCTTCTGGTCGGCGATCTTGATCTGCTCGTGGAAGGTCTGGTTGATGGTCTTCAGGTAATCGATGTGCTCGGCGGTGTTCATCGCGGTTCAGACCTGCAGCGACGGCGCCGCGGCGCGGCGGAGATGCCGGCCCACGACCAGGGCGACCGCTGCGGCGGCGGCCAGGCTGGCGGCCAGCACGGCCATGCCGGCGGTGAAGCTGCCGGTCGATTCCCTGATCCAGCCGACCGCATAGGGGCCGACGAAGCCGCCGAGATTGCCGATCGAGTTGATCAGGGCGATGCCGCCGGCCGCGGCGGTGCCGCCCAGGAACACCGGCGGCATGGTCCAGAACGGTCCGAGCGTGGCGTAGATGCCGACCGCGGCGACGCCGAGGAAGACCAGCGACAGCACGTTCGACGAGGTGGCGATGCTGCCGGCGAAGCCGATGGCGCTCAGCAGGGCCGGCAGGGCGACATGCAGCACGCGCTCGCCGGTGCGGTCGCTGTGCCGGCCCCAGGCCAGCATGGCGCCGGCGCTGACCAGATAGGGCAGGGCGATGATCCAGCCGGTCTGGAGGGTGGAGAAGCCCATGCCCTTGACGATCTGCGGCAGCCACAGGCCGATGCCGTAGAGGCCGATGACGATGCCGAAATAGACCAGGCCCAGCAGCAGCACCCGCCGGTCGGCCAGTGCCGCCCACAGGTCGTGCAGCGGCGGATGGGTCGCGGCGGCGCGATCGCGGGCCAGGTCGGCGGCGATGGCGGCGCGCTCGGACTCGTCGAGCCAGGGTGCCTTGGCCGGGCCGTCCGGCAGCCATGCCAGGACCAGCAGGCCGAGCAGGCAGGCCGGCAGCCCCTCGATGATGAACAGCCACTGCCAGCCCTTCAGCCCGAACCACAGATGCGTGGCGTCGAGGATGATGCCTGAGACCGGCGCGCCGATGGCGCTGGCCAGCGGCACCGCGGCCATGAACAGGGCGACGAAGCGGGCCCGCCGCGCCGCCGGGAACCAGTAGGTCAGGTACAGGATCATGCCCGGCAGGAACCCGGCCTCGGCGGCGCCCAGCAGGAAGCGCAGGATGKTGTAGCCCCAGATCCCCTCGACGAAGGCCATGGCCGCCGAGATCAGCCCCCAGGTGACCATGATCCGGCAGATCCACAGCCGCGCCCCGACCTTCTCCAGGATCACGTTGCTCGGCACCTCGAACAGGAAATAGCCGAAGAAGAAGATCCCGGCGCCCCAGCCGAAGACATAGGGCGTGATGCCGAGATCGGCGTTCATGGTCAGGGCGGCGAAGCCGACATTCACCCGGTCGAGGAAGCTGACCAGGTACAGCAGGATCATGAAGGGGATCAGGCGCAGGCTCACCTTGCGGTACAGCGCCTCGCGATCGGCTTCCGGCACGTCGGGTCCTCCCCTTTCGACTCGCTGTCGAGGGTAGAAATGGATCGCCGATCGAGGAAGCCAAAACCGGTGATCCTGCCTATAACGGGGTGTGATCCGGGAAGCGGACGGGAGGCGATGATGGCGGATGGCGAGCTGCGCTGGTCGGCGGCGGCGGAGGCGGCGGCCGGGATCGCCGCGGCCTGGGGACCGGGCGAGCCGGGCGGCGGCGTCGCCGTGTTCGACGCGCGCGAGATCCGGGCCGAGGCCTGCGGCGGCGTCGACAGCCTGGCCGGCGGCAACGCCTTCTCCGGCGACACCGTGGTGCGCTACGCCTCGGTCACCAAGCATGTCTTCGCGGCGCTGGCTCTGAGCCAGGGCGGCGTCGGCCTGGACGACCGGCTCGGCCAGCTGCTGCCGTCCCTGCGCGGCGACCTGGCGACGGTCACCGCCGGCCGGGCGCTGGACATGACCGGCGGGCTGCCAGACCTGGGCGAGACCCTGTCGCTGCTCGGCGTGCCGCAGGGTGCCGCGGTGAGCCGGGAGGAAAGCCTGGAGGTCCTGTACCGCCTGACCGGGCTGAACTTCCCGTCCGGGCACGAGATCTCCTACTCCAACAGCGGCTACCGGCTGCTCGACGCGGCGCTGCTGCGGCGCGGCACCGCCTTCGCCGATCTGGTGCGCGACCGCATCGCCGGGCCGCTCGGCATCGGCTTCCGGGTGCCGGAGACCTGGCTCGACCCGATCCGCGGCCTCGCCCCCGGCTATTGGAAAGACGCCGGCGGTGCCTGGCAGCTCGCCACCTCGGGCCGGCACCTCTCCGCCTCCGGCTGCCTGACCGGCAGCCTGCACGATCTGGTGCGCTGGCAGCAGGCGGTGCTGGCCGATCGCGGGCCGGGGCAGGGCGTGCTCGCCCGGCTGGGCGCGCCGCGTTCCCTCGCCGACGGAAGGCCGACCGGCTATGGGCTCGGCCTCGCCTGGTCGCGACTCGGCGCGCGCCGGCTGGTCGGGCATGGCGGCTCGCTGCTCGGCTACAAGACCTATTTCCTGCTGGACCCTGAGCAGGGCGTCGGCGCCGCCGTGGTCTCCAACCGCGAGGACACGATCTCGCACGGCACCGCGCTCAAGCTGATGGCGGCGCTGCTGGGCGAGGACCTGCCCGAGCGCGGGACGCCGATCCCGGACGGGCTGTACGTCGCGGAGCAGGGGCCGGAATGGCTCGAGCTGAAGGATGGCGTCGCCAGCTTCCTCGGCACCGGCGAGACCCTCTATCGCGGCGAGGATGGCTGGTCGGTCTCGCTCTCGGCCCATTTCCCGATGCGGCTGCGCTGGACGGGCGGGGCGGTGGAGGGCGAGATCGGCCATGCCGCGCGCCGCTTCCGCCCGATCGCGCCGGACGGCGTGCTGGACCGGGTGCAGGGCGAATGGCGGTGCCCCGAGCATCACGCCGCCCTCACCATCGCCGGCGAGCGCATGGAGACCGGCACCGGCCCGATCCGGTCGTCGGCGGCGCTGGTGCCGCTCGGCGGCGGCCGCCTCCTGGCCGAGGGCCGCGACGGGCCCTGGCCGCAGCGGGTCAGCCTGGCCTTCGACGGCGACACCGTCCGGCTGGCGCTCAACCGCAGCCGGGTGCTGCGGTTCGAACGGGGGTAGGGCGGGGATCGAGCGAGGCCTATGCGACTCTGATCTCGGTGAGTTTGATCCAAACCCATTCGGGATGCCGATCATCGTCGGACCATATGTCAACAGAGGTGCGTCCAAGAGATACGGGCACATTGATGTACCGAAACCCACCACTATTACTCAAACTCACGACGCCGCTTGGCGTATCTATAGATCCAGAGAAGAGTCTGATTCCTGTTCTGTCGCATTCCGCGTCTGTCAAAATGACAGTTGATGCGCCATCCACATAGGAATGGACCCAGAAGCAGATGCAGCTGTCGGTTGCGGTCACGAATGACCGGCCGGTATCGTCGGGAACAGCTTCCGGACTTTTGGGATCGGAAAGGAAAAGGACGGGGTATTCCGTCGTCGCCTGCATTTGGAACGTTGTCATCCCTCCCTCCTGTCGTGCAGATCCTATCCGGCAAGATCGACGCCCTTCTATGTTTTTGATGGGGTGGCGGATTTCCGCTTCTCGCCCAAAGACGCCGGTTTCAGCCGAGGCGCGGATGGGCCCTTCTTTTGTCCGACATGGTCTGACATCGGCGCTTTCCGCCTCCGCCGGATCGCGCCATGATCCTCTGGCCGGGGCCCGGAAGGGGGGCCGCCGGCGGAGCGAAAGGACATCCCATGACACCGACCATCGCCGTCATCGCCCCCGGGGCGATGGGCAGCGGCATTGCCCGGCGCCTGGCCGATAGCGGCGCCACCGTGCCGACCCTGCTCGACGGCCGCAGCGCCGCGACCGTCGCCCGCGCCAAGGCCGCCGGCATGCAGGCGGCCGACGAGGCGGCGGTCGCCGCCGCCGACATCATCCTGTCGATCGTGCCGCCGGGCGAGGCCAAGACCCTGGCCGAACGGCTGGCGCCGGCCCTGCGCGCGGCGGCCCGCAAGCCGGTCTATGTCGACTGCAACGCGGTCAATGTCGAGACCGTGCAGGCGATCGCGGCGATCGTCGCGCCGACCGGCGCCGGCTTCGCCGATGGCGGCATCATCGGCGGGCCGCCTGTGCCCGGCACGGCCGGGCCGGTGCTGTACCTGGCCGGGCCGGAGGCGGCGCGGCTCGGCGTGCTCGGCGATCTCGGCCTGCGCATCCACGTGCTGGACGGGCCGGTCGGCGCCGCCTCGGCGCTGAAGATGAGCTATGCCGGCATCACCAAGGGCCTGACCGGCCTGGCCGCCGCCATGATCCTCGGGGCCAGCCGCAACGGTGCGGCGCCGGCGCTGCATGCCGAGCTGGCGGCCAGCCAGCCGCAGCTGCTGGCCCGGTTCGAGAAGGGCCTGCCGGACATGTACGCCAAGGCCTATCGCTGGGTGGCGGAGATGCGAGAGATCGCCGACTTCCTCGGCCCCGACGACCCGGCCCGGCTGATCTATGAAGGCATGGCCGGGCTGTATGAGCGGCTGGCCGCCGATGTTGCCGGCGAGACGCGGGAGATCGCGGCGCTGGACGCCTTCCTGGCGACCGGCAAGGCCGACGCGGCGGCCTAGGTCCAGGGCGCCTTTGGGGGCGTAACCTCTCCCGCCTGTCCCCGGGTCAAGCCCGAGGAGGAGAGGTCGGGCTCGCGCAGCGAGGCCGGGTGAGGGCGGGTCCCGGCCTCGACAAAACCCCCTCACCCGGAGGCGCAAGCGCCTCCGACCTCTCCCGTAATCCCCGGGTCAAGCCCGAGGAGGAGAGGCAAAACCATCGATTTCTTTCATTGCTGCCTCTCCAACCTACACCGTCATGGCGAGGAGCGAAGCGACGTGGCCATCCAGTGGGCGCTGCCGCCTGGATGGCCACGCCCCTGCGGGGCTCGCCATGACGATGAGAGGATGCGCGAAAGTGGTTAGCTGCTGTCCGGGTTCGGCGGCTCCGGCTCGGGTCGGCCGGTGTCGGACTCGTCCGACTCTGCGGACCAGTCGTCCGCGGTCTCGCGATCGGCACCTTCGGTCTCCCGCGGCGGGACGGGCGTCATCTCGGCACCCTCGTCCCAGCTCTGCGGCAGCCGGACCGGCGGGTGGCCGATCTTGCGGCAGACTGCCCGCACGAATTCCTCTGCCGACAGCGTGTCCAGCTGCGCGTCGAGGATCTCGTCCTCGACCAGCGACTCCCACGCCATCGACCGCATGCACTCGACGTCGATTCCGCGCTCGGGCTGCGCCGTCGCCTCACCGACCATCTGGGCCGCGCGCTCCCGCCGCTGCCGGCGGCGCTGCTCCTCGCCCGAGGCCTTGCGCTCGTCCCGCCGGGTCATGAAGCCGGTGCGGATCCGGTCGGTCAGGGCGACCGTCAGACGCACCGAGCGCGTCAGCCGCGCCTGGATCAGGCCGAAAGCCGGCGGCGGCGCCTTCGGGTCGTGATGAGACCGCTCCTGCTGCCGCTCGGTCAGCCGCTTGCAGCGCATGTCGATCTCGGCCGCCTCGCGCAGCGTGGTCAGCGCCCAGCCCGTCCAATGCATGTCGGGGTCGGTCGGCCGGATCGGTTCGGATCGCGCCTCATTCATAGAACATAGCATGAACGAGAATCGCGCGTTAACGCAATGACACATTGCGTTCACCGCTTGGGCCGCAGCTTCAGCGCGGTTCCACGCCAGCCGATCGAACAGCCTCGAGTTTTTCCTGTGCCGTCTCGACAAGCGCCTGCAGCGTCGGGCGAGCCGGGGCGAAGAACGTCGTGCCGGTGTGCGGCGTCGAGAAATCCAGCAGCCGGTCGTAGGCGCCCGGCGGGTCGCCGATATACATCCGCTGCAGCATCTTCTCGATCACCCAGAGATATCGGGAATAGCCGATGAAATAGGTCCCGAATTCCTTCTGCCCCGGGCGCCCGAAGGGCATGTTGTCGCGCAATATGTCATATTCGTTGCCGCCGGCATCTGTGATGGTGGCGAGGGATTTGTGCGATTTGCGAGGGGCGTCGTCATCGTCGATTTCGATGTTGTCGATCTTCGTTCGGCCGATGATCTCCTCCTGGCGAGGTGTCGGAAGCCGCGCCCAGGCGCCGAGATCGTGCAGATACTTCTGAACGACGACATAGCTTCCGCCCGCGAAGTCGGCATCTTCATCGCCGACAAGCGCGGAGGCCGGCAAGTCGAGGCCGGTCGGGTTGGCCGTGCCGTCGACAAAGCCCAGAAGGTCACGCGCATCGAAATAGCGAAAGCCCGGGACTTCATCGACGACGGTCACGCCGGCGCCAAGGCTGTCGAGCAGGATGCGCTCGAATTCGAAGCACAGATCGGGACGTTCGGACCGGATATGGAAGAGAAGATCGCCCGGTGTCGACGGAGCCGTATGGACCGCTCCCTCGATCGGCGCAAACGGCCTCAGATCCCGCGGCCGCTTGTCGATGTGGAGACGATCCCAGAGATCGCGACCGATGCCGACGATGCAGGAGAGCCGGGCGGAAAGATCGCGGAACCCGACCGTCTTGACCAGATCGTCAAGTCCATCGAGCGCCGAGCAGACCTTCGCGAGGGCGGCCGGTTCGCTCGCGACGGTGACCACAAGAAAGACGGCTGCTCGCGACAAGGGCGCGTCGATGCTCTGCGCGTCGATCGGCACCCTGTCCCAACTCTTCCCCGACATTCCCGGCTGCTCCACGCCTTGTCCCGGGGAGGATTACAAACGCCGTGCCGCCTCCCGTCCAGAGTTCATGTCATCATGTGCGCCGGCATCAGGCTCGGCGGCGGCGGCCTCAAATTGCTCAGGAGCGGGATGCGACCCTAAGCCGACATCCGTGCAGCCGGCTTCGCCAGCCAATGCAATTGGTCGAGAAAGGCTGTGAACCTTGCCACGACCGCCGCAGGCGGAACCTCTCTATGCCATTGCCGCTCTCGAATCGCGGTGTCGAAATAGCGAAACTCAACCAATCCGGAAGCCAGCGGAGATATTCTCAGGTACGGGCCGGAGCCTGGAATAGCGTCTGTCTGCTGGATGCACAGATCGAACATCGAGGTCCAACCGAACAACGCAGACGCAAGTGGGCCATTTCCGATTTTCTCAGACAGGTCCGCGACAGCGTCGAGCGCAGGCCGAAAAAGATCCGCCTGTCGATCGGTGCCCCGAAGACGATATCGCCCCACTATGAGGGGCCAAGCAACGCTCCTCATGGAGGGTGAGAATATCCTGTCCATCCGGGGATGCTGTGACAATCTATCCAGGCTGTCAAACGACGGCTCTGACGTCAGCTTTCCGCCCTTTGCTGACGATCGGCAGCGATCGGTCTCCTTTGCGAGCCGCGTGCCCCGTCATCGAAGAGAGCGCCCGGCTATCCCGGCACCAGATGCTCGGCGGCCGCCCGCAGCAGCAGGATCTCCTGCAGCAGGCGCGACCGTTCCGGATCCGTGGCCGCCCCGTCCGGCGGCGGCGCGGCGGCGGGCAGGGCGCTGCCCTGGCGCAGCGCCGCGGCCAGGGCGGCGGTCTCGGCCCCGATCCACCGGCCGAACTCCGCATCCCCGGCGGTGTCGGCCGGCCGGTGCAGCGCGGCGGTGYCGGCCACGCCGGCGATCTGGCGGGCCAGGACCAGGATGGTCAGCCCGGCATCCAGCGCCTCACGCTGCCACCATGCCTCCAGCATGGTCCGGCCGTGCCCCGCCTCGGCATTGCCGCTGGCCAGCCCGGCCTCGCGCCGCGCCGCCTCGACCTCGTCGCCGTCATGGGCGAAGGCCAGGGCGGCGTAGCGGCCATTGGCCTCGATCGCCGCGGCCAGCAGCGGCCGGAACTGGCGGCCCTCGCGGCTCGGCCACAGCAGCAGCCCGGCCATCAGGCCGATGGCGCTGCCCAGCACGTTGTACAGCGCACGCGTCCAGGCCAGCGCCGGTTCGCTGGCGCCCGGCTGCGACAGCTCCACGACCAGGATGAACAGTGGGGTCAGGAAGAAGACGAAGATGCCGTAATTGACCTGCCGCATCGCCATGGTCGCGATCGCCAGCGGGAACACCGCGGCGGTCAGGGCCAGCGGCGTGTGCAGCACCAACCCGAGCAGGGCGGCCAGGCCGCCGCCCAGCACGCTGCCGACCGCGCGCTCCAGCGCCCGGGGCCAGGTCGCCGCCACCGACGACTGCAGCACCAGCACCGTCGCGATCGCCATCCAATAGGCATAGGAGAAGCCCAGCGCATGGCTCAGCAGCACCGCCGCGGTGGTCGCGACGGCGCAGCGCAGGGCGTGGCGCAGGATCTCGGACCGCAGGCTGAGATGCGCGCGCAGCGGCGCCAAGATGGCCGCGATGCCGCGGGATGCCGCGGCCGCCTGATCCCATGCCGGGGCCGGGCGGGCGCTGCCGGTGGCGCGGATCTCCTCCACGATCCGGGCCAGCCCGGCCGCGACCGGCCCCTCCATCTTCTCCGCCAGCAGGGCGAGGCGGTCCAGCGACCGCTGCGGCGCCGCCATCTCGCCAGGGCCGGTGTCGAAGGCGTGGGCCCGGCGATACAGCGTCAGCGCCAGGCGGCGCAGGGCCTGCCGCTCCTGCAGCCGGCGCCGGTCCGCCGACGGGCCGGCATGCTGGCGCAGATCCGACAGGGCGATTAACTGGCCGAAGATGCGCTCGGCGATGTCCAGCGCCACCAGGAGGCGCTCGGCGTAGTCGCCCAGGCCGCGGCCGCGCATCGCCCGGCCCAGCGCGGCCCGGGCGGTCTCGATCGCCGCGCGGACCGCCGGGCGATAGCGCTGCGCGTGCCGGGCCCAGTCCAGCGGCGCCGAGCGCGAATCCAGCCGCGCCATGCCGGCGGCCATGGCGGCCAGGCCGCGATAGGTCGTCGCCAGGCCGGCGCGGGCCGGCCGGAACGGATGGATGCGCCAGATCGACAGGGCCAGCGCCATGGCCCACAGGCAGCCGCCGAGATGGATGGCGGCGAACTCGGCCAGGTCGGCCGGGGAGGCGACGGTGTGGTCGACCGCGGTGACGCAGACGACGATGGCCAGGGTGCCGATCTGCCGCGCGGCGGCGCCATACGCCCCGGCCATGCCGCCGATCAGGGCGCAGGGGACCACGGCGGCCGCGGCCCAGCCCCAGCCCTGCGACGCGGCCGCGGCGCCGATGATCGCGAAGGCGGTGGACAGCAGGGCGAAGCCGGCCAGCGCCCGCACCCGGTCGCGGTTCGGCCCGCCGGGATCGGCCAGGCAGGTCCAGAAGGCGCCGATCGCGGCCCAGGCCAGGATCGGCGCCTGCAACAGGCTGCCGAGCGCGACCACGACGGCGCAGGAGGCGGCGGCGCGCAGACCTTCGCCGAGGCTGAGGCTGCGCGGCGAGACGGCGATGGCGGCACGGATCAGGGAGGGGCTCATCGGTCTCCAGGCTGGCGGCATGCCGCCGGTTCCGCGCTCCTCCCGTATCTTGTCGAGGCAGGATAGCCTGAGCGGCGGCCGATCGGCTGCGGCGACGGGACACGGCTGCGTTGCGATCGGAGGGCAGCGCGAGGGTGCCGTTTCGGGTCATGATCCCGGTCTCGCGCAGGCGGAAGGAGCAGGCTGATGGACTACCGGAACCTCGGGCGCAGCGGGCTGAAGGTGTCGCCGCTGTGCCTCGGCACCATGATGTTCGGCGGCCCGACCGACGAGCCGACGGCGACCCGCATCACCGACCATGCGCGGGAGGCGGGGATCAACTTTATCGACACCGCCGATGTCTACACCGGCGGGCGGTCGGAGGAGATTGTCGGCCGGGCGATTGCCACCCACCGCTCCTGGTGGGTGCTGGCGACCAAGCTGGCCAACCCGACCGGCGACGGCCCGAACGACCGCGGCCTGTCGCGACGCCGCGCCTTCCTGGCGGTCGAGGACAGCCTGCGCCGCCTCGGCACCGACACGATCGATATCCTCTATTTGCACAAGGAGGACGCGACCACGCCGCTGGCAGAGACGGTGTCGGCGCTGGGCGACCTGATCCGCCAGGGCAAGATCCGGTATTTCGGCGTGTCGAACTACCGGTCCTGGCGGGTGGCGGAGATCTGCCGGCTGTGCGACCAGGCCGGGATCGAGCGGCCGGTGGTCAGCCAGCCCTACTACAACCTGCTGAATCGGATGCCGGAGGCCGAGCACCTGCCGGCCTGCGCCCATTTCGGGCTCGGCGTCGTGCCCTACAGCCCGCTGGCCCGCGGCGTGCTGACCGGCAAGTACAAGCCGGGGACGGCGCCGGGCGAAGAGACCCGCGCCGGCCGCCAGGACAAGCGCATCCTGGAGACCGAATGGCGGCCGGAGAGCCTGGCGATCGCGGCCGAGCTGGCCGAGCACGCGCGGGGACGAGGCATCACGCCGGGGCAGTTCGCCGTGGCTTGGCTGCTGAACAACCGCATCGTCACCGCCCCGATCGCCGGCCCGCGGACCGAGGAGCAGTGGGCCRATTATCTCGGGTCGCTGGACTACGCCTTCACGGCGGAGGACGAAGCGCTGGTGAACCGGCTGGTGGTCACCGGCCACCCGTCGAGCCCGGGCTACAACGACCCGGCCTATCCGATCGAGGGCCGGGTGCCACGGGTGGGGTAGGGGCAGAGCCTGCCCCGAAATCCGCCCCGGCGGCCGTCTGACGCGGGTTTCTGCGCTTCCGGTGCTCACGGACGACCATGTCCGCTGCGCGCCGGTTCTCGACACCCACGCCAGCCGACTCACCAGGACGAATTTCGGGGCAGGCTCTCAGCGACCGTTTGGAAACGCATCTGGCGCGGCCGTCTGACGGCGGGCTCGAGCGCTTCCGGTGCTCAGGAACCGATGTCCGCTGCGCGCCGGTTCTCGAAACCACCGCCAGCCGACTCACGCCAGCGCATTTCCAAACGGTCTCTCAGCGGGTGGATGGGCGTGGGCCACCCGGACCTGGCCCCTCATTACCACTGTCCCCCTCCCCCCGCGGGAGGGGGTAGGGGGRGGGGGTGTCGATCGAAGAGAGCTGGCGGTGGTCTTCGGGCAACCGGCCGGCTGGTGGTCTCCTCCCATTCGCGCGCCGACGCGCGCAGACCCTCCCCCTGCCCCCTCCCGCAAGGGGAGGGGGAGGATAAACAAGGTCACGCCTGAGAACACCTTCCTACGCCGTTTCCGCCGCCTTGATCCCCAGATCCTCCTCCATCGCCTCTCTCATCCGGAACTTCTGGATCTTGCCGGTGACGGTCATCGGGAAGGCGTCGACGAAGCGGATGTAGCGCGGGATCTTCTGGTGCGCGATCTGGCCGTCGCAGAAGCCGCGCACCTCCTCCGCGCTCAGGGCCTCGCCCTCGCGGATGCGGATCCAGGCGCACAGCTCCTCGCCGTATTTCGGGTCGGGCACGCCGAACACCTGCACGTCCTGGATCTTCGGGTGGCGGTACAGGAACTCCTCGACCTCGCGCGGATAGACGTTCTCGCCGCCGCGGATCACCAGGTCCTTGATCCGGCCGACGATGTTGCAGAAGCCCTCGGCATCCAGCACCGCCAGGTCGCCGGAATGCATCCAGCCGGCGGCATCCGCCACCTCCGCCGTCTTGTCCGGCTGGTCCCAGTAGCCGCGCATCACCGAATAGCCGCGGGTGCACAGCTCGCCGCGCTCGCCGCGCGGCACGATCCGGCCCTCCGGGTCGACGATCTTGACCTCGAGATGGGGGTGGACCCGGCCGACGGTCGACACCCGCCGCTCCAGCGTATCGTCGACCGCGCTCTGGAAGCTGACCGGGCTGGTCTCGGTCATGCCGTAGCAGATGGTGATCTCGCCGATGTTCATCTGGCCTACCACCCGCTTCATCACCTCGATCGGGCAGGGCGACCCGGCCATGATGCCGGTGCGCAGGCTGGAGAGGTCGAACTCGCCGAAGCGCGGGTGGTCGAGCATGGCGATGAACATGGTCGGCACGCCGTAGAGCGCGGTGCAGCGCTCCTCCGCCACCGTGGCCAGGGTCGCCAGCGGGTCGAAGCCCTCGCCGGGATAGACCATGGCCGCGCCATGGGTGACGGCGGCGAGGTTGCCCATGACCATGCCGAAGCAATGGTACAGCGGCACCGGGATGCAGATCCGGTCCTGCTCGCCCAGCGCCAGGCCGCGGCCGACGAAGTACCCGTTGTTCAGGATGTTGTGGTGGCTGAGGGTCACGCCCTTGGGCGAGCCGGTGGTGCCGCTGGTGAACTGGATGTTGGCCGGGTCGTCGAATTGCAGCATGTCGGCCAACGTCGCCAGCCGATCCCGCTCCGCAGCGCCGCCGAGGCCGGCGACGCTGTCGAAGGGGATGGCGCCGGGCGCGGTGCCCCCGATCTGGATGACGCTGCGCAGCGCCGGCAGCTTGGCCGCCCGCAGGTGGCCGGGCTCGGCCGTCGCCAGCTCCGGCGCCAGGGTGTTCAGCATTCCGAGATAGTCGCTGGTCTTGAACGCGGTGGCGGTGACCAGGGCCGCGCAGCCGACCAGGTTCAGGGCGTATTCCAGCTCATGCAGCCGGTAGGCCGGGTTGACCGTGACCAGGATCAGACCGGCCTTGGCGGCGGCGAACTGGGTCAGCGCCCATTCCGCCCGGTTCAGCGACCAGATGCCGATGCGGTCGCCGGGTTGCAGGCCGAGGGCGAGCAGCCCGGCGGCGAAGGAATTCGCCTGCTCGGCGAGGTCGCGCCAGCTCCAGCGGATGCCCTGGGCCCCCCGGGCCCGGTCGATCAGCGCCGGGCGGTCCGGCCAGCGCGCGGCGGCGCGGTCCAGCGCCTGGCCGATGGTCTCGCCCAGCAGCGGTGCGTCGGAGATGCCGCTGACATAGCTTGGTCCGCCGACCATGGCGCGCCTCCCGATCCGCCTGACGTTTGCCGGGCAGTCTAGCGGGCAGGCGGCCGCTTGCGCAGCCGGAAAGCGGCTATTCGATCCAGCCGCGCACGTCGTTGGCCGCCACCAGCGCCTTGTCGAAGGCGCGCAGGTCGAAGCGGCGGACCTCCTCCTCCTCGGCGGCGGTCAGCGGGTCGGCGCGGCGCATCTCCGCCTCGGCCATCTCGTCCTCGCCGCGGCGCAGCAGCTCGGTGGCGTGCTTCCAGTTGAGCCGCTGCCGTGGGCCTGGGCCCGAGCCGGTCTGCGCCCAGTCGCGCAGGCCGATGCAGAGGGACGTGAACAGCAGCAGGCCGGGATCGCCATTCGATTCCTGGCTCATGGGGACTCCAAACGGTTCTGTTCCGGAATGACATGGTCCGGAGCCGTACAGGAGCAACCGGGACCCGAGACATGGACGGGCTGCACCAGCCCGTTCGCCGCCCGGACTAGCCCAGCCCGCATGCGGGCGTCAACGTTTGATGGGGTGGCCCGATCGGGCGGGGAGGGGTGTCCGGCGCGTCCTCCCCGCCCTGAATCTCAGGCCGGCTGGGCCGGCGCCACCGTGATCATCCAGGACACGCCGAAGCGGTCGGCGACCATGCCGAAGCGCGAGGAGAAGAAGGTCGGCGCCATCGGCATCTGCACCTGGCCGCCCTCGCCCAGGGCGGCGAAGACCTTCTCGGCCTCGGCGTCGCTGGCGGTCTCGAGCGCCAGGGAGACGCCCTTGAACTCCGGCTTGCCCTGGCACATGCCGTCGGAGGCCAGCAGCGTCGTGCCGCGGATGGTGACGCAGGCATGCATCACCTTCTCGGCCATGTCGGCGGTCATCGGGCCGCAGCCCTCCTGCGGCGGTGCGTCTCCCTGCGGCGGCGCGTCCTTGAAGCGGAACAGCTGCTCGACCTTGGCGCCGAGGGTGCGGGTGTAGAATTCGAGCGCCTCGTCGCAGCGCCCGTCGAAAAACAGATAGGGCTTGATGGCCTGGGAACCGGATTGCATGGCGGCGTTCCTCTCCTGGGTTTGGGTCTCGCACCGGCGGAAGGGAGCCGGTTCTGATCCAAGGACGTAGGACGCCGACGCGATCCGACAGCCCTGGTGAATTTTTCGGCACGGGCCGGTCTGGCGAAAAATTCAGCGCAGCCTCGGAACAAGTTCGGCCTCACGCCGGTTGGAAAGCGCGTCGACCTCATCCATGCGAGCGGGACGGCAGGCTCCAGACCGCCACGGTCGAGGCGCCCGGCGACGCTCGCGATCAGCATGCCCCGGTGACGGGGCCGCCCCCGGAAGAGAAAGGACCAGAATGAGCGGTTCTGCATCATCCATCAGCGCAAGAGTGGTCGCTGCCTATCGCTTCAGCCGCGAGGCGGGGGCGGACGAGTGGACCGCGTGCGAGAAGGCGCTCGATGTGTTTCGCCGGGTTCACCCGGACGCCTCCGCCGATTTCGCCAACACCTTCGTCTCTGAGGCACTGCGGGAGGCCTATCCGCCCGAACGCGTCGCGCGCCCCCCGGTGCCGGGCTCGGCGGCGCTCCGGCGCGCCATCCCTTCGACCGGGATCGGCGCTGGCCCGCACCCATAGCCTTCTTCTGATGGCGTGGCCGCAGGCGGGCTCTGCGGCCACTATCGGCTACGCGCATTTTGGACAGGTTCGACGATGAAGATCGCCCAGATCGCTCCCCTCTACGAAGCCGTGCCGCCCAAGCTGTACGGGGGCACCGAACGGATCGTCGCCCATCTGTCCGACGCGCTGGTCGATCTCGGCCATGACGTCACGCTGTTCTCCAGCGCCGATGCGCAGACCAAGGCGAGGCTGGTGCCGGTGCGCGACCAGGCGTTCCGGCTCGACCCCAGCCCGCTGAAATCCGACTACGCGGCGCATCTGTCGATGCTGCACGAGTTGCGGCGGCGGGCGGGCGAGTTCGACATCATCCATTTCCATGTCGACCTGATCCATTTCCCGGTGTTCGAGGCGATCGCCCACCGCACCGTGACCACCCTGCACGGAAGGCTGGACCTGAAGGACCTGCCGGGGGTCTATCGCTGCTGGCCGGAGTATCCGCTGGTGTCGATCTCGAACTCGCAGCGCCTGCCGCTGGCCGGCGCCAACTGGGCGGCGACAGTGCATCACGGGCTGGCGGAGGAGCTGTTTCACCCCACCGCCGCGCCGCGGGGCGACTATCTCGCCTTCCTCGGCCGGATCTCGCCGGAGAAGCGGCCGGACCGGGCGATCGAGATCGCCCGCCGGTCCGGCCGCCGCCTGCGCGTCGCGGCGAAGGTCGATGATGCCGACCGGATCTATTTCAAGGAGGCGATCGAGCCGCTGCTGTCCGACCCGCTGGTCGAGTTCATCGGCGAGATCGGGGACGACGCCAAGGCGGAGTTCCTCGGCAACGCTGCCGGGCTGCTGTTCCCGATCGACTGGCCCGAACCTTTCGGGCTGGTGATGATCGAAGCCATGGCCTGTGGCACGCCGGTGATCGCCTGGAACTGCGGCTCGGTGCCGGAGGTGATCGATCATGGCGTAAGCGGCTTCATCGTCCGGTCGATGGATGAGGCGGTGGCGGCGGTCGAGCGACTGCCTGAGCTGGATCGCGGCGAGATCCGCCGGAGCTTCGAGCGGCGCTTCTCCAGCCGGGTGATGGCCGAGCGCTATCTCGAGCTGTACGGTCGCCTGGCCGGCAAAAGCGGCGTGACCCCAGCCCTGCTGGCCGCCGAGTGAGCCGCCCCGAGCTGATTCCCGAGGAGCCGGTTCCGGATCAGGCCCCGCCGCCCGACCTCTCGGCCCGGCGCGTGCCGTTGCGGATGTATTCGCTGAAGCATGGCGACACCTTCCTGGTCGCCGACGCGCTCGGCAACATCGCCGGCGACGATGACGGGCTGTTCCACAACGACACCCGCATCCTGTCCCGCTTCATCGTCCTGCTCGGCGGCGAACTGCCGTCGCTGCTCGGCGCCGGGCTGAGCCAGGACAACGCCATCTTCACCACCCACTCGACCAACCGGACCCCGTCGCCGCTGGGCGACGAGGGGCTGCCGAACGGGGCGATCCATCTGCAGCGCTCGATGCTGCTGTGGAACGACCGGCTGTACGAGCAGATCCGGGTGGAGAATTTCGGCCAGGCCGAAGTGCGGGTCCCGCTCGCGATCCGCTTCGGCGCGGATTTCCACGACATGTTCGAGGTGCGCGGCGCCACCCGGCTGCGGCGTGGCCGGCTGGCCGCGCCAGAGCAGCGCGGCGACGCGGCGGTGCTGCGCTACCAGGGGTTAGACAAGGTCGGGCGCCAGGCTGTGATCCGGTTCTCGGAAGTGCCGCAGCGCCTCGACGGCGAGACGGCGGAGTTCCTGTTCCGCCTGCCGGGCCACGGTGCCTTCGACCTGTTCGTCGAGGTCGGGGCGGAGGAAGCGGCCGAGGCTCCCGGCCGGGCCCGGTTCCGCCACGCCTGCGCCCAGGCCAGGCGGCGGATGCGGGCGCTCTCGCGCTACGGCACGGTGCTGCGCACCTCCGGCCGGCTGTTCAACGACTGGATCGACAAGTCGCGCGCCGACCTGTCGCTGCTGGTCACCGAGCTGCCGACCGGGCCGTATCCCTATGCCGGCATCCCCTGGTTCTCGACCACCTTCGGCCGCGACGCGATCATCACCGCGCTGCAGACGCTGTGGCTGAGCCCGGCGCTGGCGCGGGGCGTGCTGCGGTTCCTGGCGTCGCGCCAGGCGCTGGAGGCGTCCGCCTTCAAGGACGCGCAGCCCGGCAAGATCATGCATGAGGCGCGGCGGGGCGAGATGGTCGCGCTCGGCGAGCTGCCCTTCGCCGAATACTATGGCGGGGTCGACACCACGCCGCTGTTCGTCATGCTGGCCGGCGCCTATGCCGGCCGCACCGGCGACATGGCGCTGATCGACGAGCTGTGGCCGGCGCTGCTGCGCGCCATCGGCTGGGTCGAGCGGGTGGCCGACGGCAACAGCGGCGGCTTCCTCGACTACGCCCGCAGCTCGGAGAAGGGGCTGTCGAACCAGGGCTGGAAGGACAGCCACGATTCCGTCTTCCACGCCGACGGCCGGTTCCCGGACGGGCCGATCGCGCTGGTCGAGGTGCAGGGCTATGCCTTCGCCGCCCTGCGCACCATGGGCGACCTCGCAGCCCAGCGCGGGCTGGCCGACGAGGCGACGCGATGGCAGGTGCGGGCCGAGGCGCTGCGCGTCGCGGTCGAAAGCCGGTTCTGGATGGAGGATCTGGGCTTCTACGCCCTGGCGCTGGACGGCCATGGCCAGCCCTGCCGGGTCCGTGCCTCCAATGCCGGCCATCTGCTGTATTGCGGCCTGCCGTCGCCGGAGCGGGCGGCGAGCGTCGCGCGGCAACTGCTCGACACGCCGTTCAACTCGGGCTGGGGCATCCGCACCCTGGCCCGCGGCGAGGCCAACTTCAACCCGATGTCCTACCACAACGGCTCGGTCTGGCCGCATGACGGGGCGCTCAGCGCCGCCGGCCTGGCCCGCTACGGCGAGCGCGCCGGCGTGGTCCGGCTGCTCAGCGGCCTGTTCGAGACGGCGGTGCATTTCGACATGCGGCTGCCGGAGCTGTTCTGCGGCTTCCCGCGGGCGCGGGGCGAGGGGCCGATCGCCTATCCGGTCGCCTGCCTGCCGCAGGCCTGGGCCTCCGGCGCCGTGTTCATGATGCTGCAGGCCTGCCTCGGTCTGCGGGTCGACGGCGCCCGCAACCGCATCCGCATCGACCGTCCGCATCTGCCGATCGGCATCGAGACCCTGACGGTCGAGGCGCTGCCGGTGGGAGAGCGGCACGTCACCCTGACCTTCCGGCGCATCGGCGACCAGGTGGTGGTGTCGCCGCAGGGCGTCCGGCCGCCGGAGGTCGACATCATCGTGCGAATGTGATCTTTCGCCCGGCTGATGTGCCTGTGGAACGCGTGGCCTGTCCCGCTTGCGAGATCTTTTCAGAACACCGACCCATCCCTTTGCCGTCATTCCCGCGAAAGCGGGAATCTCTGTCCAATCAAAGCGTTACGAGATCCCCGCTTCCGCGGGGATGACGGATGGGGGATTTCGAAAGGTCTCGTACGACAGAGGCAACGCGAGCTCTGTGTCCGAGGGCTATACCAACCCTCATTGACGATGACCCATGATGCTCACCGTCATGGCGAGCCCCGCAGGGGCGTGGCCATCCAGGTTGGCGGGGCCTGCTCCGACGGCGGGACTGGATGGCCACGCTTCGCTCGCCATGACGCTTGATGTCGGCTGCGGCGAGGGTCGGTTCTGCCACATGCTGCAGCGGGGGCATCCGCATCCACAATTGGCACCGGCCGCTCGGCCGCTATATGGCGGCGCTGCTGGGCCAGGGGCTGGTCCTGCGCTTTTTCGCCGAGCCCCAGGCGGCGGCCGACGCGCGGCGGAGCGGTACCGGCGCATGCCGTATTGCACTGTGACGGAGTGGCGGAAGCCAGGCTGACGTCCGGCGACCATTTCGCCGCGCATCCTACGAACGAATGACGCCCCGCCTGCCCGGATCTGGGAGTCTTCCGATGGCACTCTGAGGGCGTTGCCACGCGAGCATTCCGCGGGCGCCTTGCTTACGGCAGCGGCGCTTCGGCTGGCGCCTCAGGGGCCACAACGCTGCTCCCTGCGGATGGATCGATGACGCCCGACCTCACTCTCAAGACGATCATGGGGTTCGCCCTGAGCTATGCGGGCATCCTTGCGATCCCCGGACCCAACATGCTGGCCATCGGCGGCATCGCCGCCCTGCGGGGCCGGCGCGCGGCCCTGCCGTTCTGCATCGGCATGGCCATCGGCGCCGGCCTCCTGGCTCTGGTCCTGCACCAGACTCTGAGCCTCTCGACGCCCCTGCGCGGGGCCGAACTGCCAGGACGCGCCGCCGGCGCGCTTCTCCTGGCGCTCATGGCGCTGCAACTGCTGCGGCAGCGCGCCTCGGTCGACGAGCCGGGCCAGGCGGGGCAGGGACGCGGCGAAGGCCCGGTGTTCGTCGCCTTCGGCGCCGGTCTCTGCATCGCCGCCACGAACCCGCTGACCGGTGCGTTCTTCCTGTCGCAGTTTCTCGGCATGGTGTCGCAGCTGCCCGGTCCGGCACAGACCTACGTGCTGCTGCTGGTGCCGCTGGAGGCGCTCGGCGTCGCCCTGCTGGCGGCCTCGCTGCTCGGCAG